>CAYNRN010000054.1:0-1698 GCA_964399915.1 uncultured Planctomycetales bacterium | reverse complement strand
CTCTCTGATAGTAATAGCGCCTTTGCCTTCGATATTCGGCGGGCGGGACTCCAGACGGACCCAATGTTCCTGGTTTAACTTTAATTCCGCGGCATCTTCAATAGTGACAATACGTTCATTATTCGGGATAAAACCGGAAAGGACATTTAATATAGTGGTCTTTCCGGAACCGGTCCCCCCTGAAACAATTATATTTTTACGCGCAATTACTGCGGCCCTCATGAACTCTGCCATATGCGGGTTGAGCGTATTAAAACTAGTCAACTCTTCTATTTTAAACTTCTCCTTGCGGAATTTTCTTATCGTCAGGGACGGCCCGGTTAATGACAATGGCGGTATAATCGCATTTACGCGCGAGCCGTCGGATAGGCGGGCATCCACCATCGGTACAGACTCATCTATGCGCCGTCCGATAGGGGCGATGATGCGCTCGATAATCGTCCTTACCTGTTCATTACTGATAAACTTTTTGCTGGTGAGCTCTATTTTTCCGTTGCGCTCTACATAGACTTCGTCTTTATTATTAACCATAATGTCGGTTATATCGGGTTCGGCTAATAAATCCTCCAGCGGGCCAAGGCCCAGCGCTTCATCAAGTATCTCTTTAACTAGCTTTTTGCGCACCTCCTGCGAGGAGATTAAGCTGCCTGCTTCATCCGCAAGGAGGTTCGCCACCAGCATTTCCGCTTTGCCTTTTAATTCCTGTGTTTTTTTAGCATCGCCAAAAATCTTAGAATCCAGCCTTTTTAAATTAAGTTCATCAATCAGGCGGTTATGGATTCGCCTTTTTAAGAGGATTATCTCATCCTGCTCGTCATCTATCTGTGACTCGGCCAAAGCTTCGGTAAGGCCCTGCTGCTGCCAGAATTCCTGCGGCCGCTCAATTGCCCCTCCCTTTATCCGCACTTCGTCTATGCTGGCGTGCGGGAAGAAGAGGCCTTTCTGTGTGTTAAGCTCTTCAGAAAACTTCTTCAGCGCCTGCGCAATCTTCGTGCGAGGGCTATCAATAATTATCGGCACTCCGCGGTTAACCGCCAGCCCGGCAACTTTTCCTTCCGACGGTATAAGCGCAAGGATTTTAACCGGCAGGGAGACCCTGACTTCCTGCCAGCTGATGCTGGAGACTGACTCCGCGCGGTTAAGTATGACCCTGATCATCTTTAGGGGAAAATGCAGAAATTGAAGCGTATCGAGCGCCCATTTTGTCTGATAGATCGAAAGGATATCCGGTGTCACTACGAGTAAAATCAAATTTGCCTGGTTCAGCGTGGCTATAAACAGGTCGGAGAAACTTTTTCCGGCATCTACTATTATATAATCATATTCCTTGTCCAACAGGTTAAAAACTTTTTCTATCGCGCCGGAATCGAGGTGAGGAGACTGCTGAGGCCTTAAAACTCCGGCGAGGAAATCTACGCCTGAAGAAGCGCTGGAGACGAAATTATCCTTGCTGGCTGCCGCAGGCTGTTTCTTGATCAGATTAATCAGGTCTACCATCGCCTTTTGGGGAGTTACGCCGAGCATCCGCGCCATATCGCCTACCACCTGCGTATCCATATCAATAAGACAGACGCGCTGCATCTGATCCCTTGCTAAGGCGACAGCAAGATTCGCGGCGATGAGAGTCTTCCCAACGCCGCCTTTTGTACTGAAGATTACGATCCTTTTAGCCATAATCTAATCCAAGCGGTACGCTAT
>CAYNRN010000053.1:0-2803 GCA_964399915.1 uncultured Planctomycetales bacterium | reverse complement strand
GATATTTTAAGCCGGGTGGATATCGTGCAGCTGATCGCAGAATACATCCCGCTTAAGCGCGCGGGAAGGAATTTCCGGGCGCTCTGTCCGTTTCATCATGAGAAGACGCCCTCTTTTATGATCTCCCCTGACCGGCAGATTTACCATTGTTTCGGCTGCGGCAAGGGCGGCAATGCCATCGGTTTTTTGATAGAGTACGAACGCCTTGAATTCCCCGAAGCAGTAGAGGCATTAGCCAGGAGGACAGGCGTAGTTTTACCAGCGCTCACCCAGCAGGACACAAAAACCGCCAGCCTGACCGCGCAGCTATACCGCGTCAATGAGCTCGCCTGTGCTTTCTATACCCAGATATTAGGGTCTCATGCTGCCGGAAAAATAAAAGATTACCTGCTCAAAAGGGGCCTTCGTCAGGATTCCATTGAATTATTCAGATTAGGCTGTGCCCCTGATAAATGGGATGCCTTGATTTCGCATTTAAGGGCAAAAGATTTTAGCCTCTCGGTATTGGAAAAGGCAGGCTTGATATTAAGCAGGAAAGACGGCGGATTTTATGACAGGTTCCGCAACCGGATCATATTCCCGATTACCGATATTAAATCGCGCGTTTTGGCGTTTGGGGCAAGGGTATTGCCTCACGGGGAAAAAGCTGGCGAAGGGGTTGCCAAGTATGTAAATTCTCCGGAAACTTCCGTATATATCAAAGGGAGGAATCTTTTCGGATTGAGCTTCGCAAAAGAGGCAATCAGGGATAATGACCTGGCGGTGATTGTTGAGGGATACCTGGATTTTATTATTCCTTTTCAGGGGGGTGTAAAGAATATCGTGGCTTCCTGTGGTACTGCCTTTACGCCGGAGCAGGCACGGCTTCTTAAACGCTATACCCATAACGTAGTGGTAGTCTATGACCCGGATAAAGCCGGAGAATTGGCTGCTTTGCGGGCGCTGGATATCTTTATCGAGGAAGGGATGAATGTGCGGGTGGTTTCTTTGCCGGAAGGCCTTGACCCGGATCTATTTGTGCGGGAAAACGGTATTGAAAGCTTTAGAACTCGGATAAACGAATCGCGCAATCTTTTTGATTACAAGCTGAAGGTATTGAGGTCGCGTTTCGATGACGGCCAGATTGAAGGCAGGGCAGCTATTTCGGCAGAGATGCTCAGCACGATTAATAAATTCCAGAATGCGGTACTAAAGTCAGAATATGTAAAACGCCTCTCAGAGGAATTGAAGGTCAAAGAAGACGCGCTTCTGCATGAGATGGCTAAAATCAAAGAACCGCAGGCGTTCTCCGAAGCTCCAGAGGCCGGGCCGAGGAAGACACTGAATATGAACCCCGCGGAAAAGTTATTGATCAAACTGATGCTGGAAGAGGCCGACCTTTTAAACCGGGCAAAAGAGTGCATTAGCCCGCAGGATTTTGAGGATAAGAAGATCTGTCAGCTGGTTTCGGCGATCTTTGATTTCACCGGGCAGGGTAAACCCCTTGACCCCAATAAATTTTTGAATTACCTGGGCGCTGAAGAGATGACGCAGGTAGTCTGTGAATCGGTTTTCCTGCCGGATGTCGGGGGGATAGATAAAGAGAAGATAATGGATGATTGCATCCGGCGCATAAAAAACGACAGGTTAAAATCGATGAGGCATAAGCTTCAGGATGAGATGCATACGGCGCAGCAGGCGCGCGACCAGGATAGATTAGATAGTCTGATGCGGCAATTTCAGGGATTAATCAAAAAGAGGGAATAAGAATGGCAAAAAAAGAGCTGAATAAGAAGGACATGGAGAAGATAATCGCCATCGGCAGGCAGAAAGGTTTCCTGACCTATGATGAGGTGAACGAACTTTTGCCTGACGACGTTTCTTCATCCGAAGATATCGACGAGGTATTTGAGATTTTAGGCAAGGAAGATATTCAGCTGGTGGAGAATGATGATGGGGAGAAAGAGGGGCGCAGGGTTGCCGCAGCCAGGGAGGACCTTTTGGCTGAGCAGGCCAAGATTGAAGAGAGGTTCCTGCCGCTGGATGACCCGGTGAAGATGTACCTTAAACAGATGGGTTCAATCTCCCTGCTTTCGCGGGAACGCGAAATAGAGCTTGCCAAGAAGATAGAAGATACCGAGGAGAAGTTCAAACGCGCGGCATTAGCTACGAAATTTGTAATTGATGAAGTGATCGCAGTTGCCGAGGAGATCATCGCAGGGAAACTCAGCCTAGAGGAAGTGACTAAGGAAGATCTTAGGCTTAAAAAGGGCAATGCCTTGCGCAGGCTCAAGCGTACTACAGAGCAGCTTAAAAAGACGCGTTCTCAGGCGAGGGCGGTGGAGCTGGCGATGCGCATTAATCTGGTGACTTCGGTTATTGAAACCGCAGCCAGGCGCTTAAGTGGCATGGTAAGAGAGGTCGATTATATTGAGCGCCAGAAATCGTTTACCGGTTCACGCAGGAAGAAAAATCAGCTAAACCAGCGCAGGCGTAAGATATCAAGGGAGTTCGGGCAGGGTTATAATAAGGTAAAAGAGCAGACCAAGCTGATTAAGTCTACGCACATGAAATTCAGCCGTGCCAAGAAGCAGCTGGTTGAAGCAAATTTAAGGCTGGTAGTGAGCATCGCTAAAAAATATACAAACCGCGGGCTTTCCTTTCTGGATTTGATTCAGGAGGGCAATATCGGCCTGATGCGCGCGGTTGAAAAATTTGAATATAAGCGTGGGTATAAGTTTTCTACATATGCTACCTGGTGGATCAGGCAGGCGATTACCCGCTCTATCGCGGATCAGGCGCGCACAATCAGGATCCCGGTGCA
>CAYNRN010000052.1:0-2988 GCA_964399915.1 uncultured Planctomycetales bacterium | reverse complement strand
GGATCCCGCACCGGAGCGCAACTCGGGATTGCGGGAAAATCCCCATAGGGTCATTAAGTGAGGCCATGACTTATGGAGCGTTAGCGACATAAGTCATTTGGCCGAACTTATCCCGCAATCGTCAGAAAAATCGCAGGTGCGGGATTGAATTCGCAGACGCTGATAGATAAGAAAAAATGGAGGTCGCTATAACTTACATTGCTGAAAAGCAACGTAAGTTATCTGCTCATTAAATGTGCGGAATAGTAGGCTATATCGGCGAACGTAAGGCGCAGGAGGTTTTACTTAGCGGTTTAAAGCGCCTGGAATACCGCGGATACGATTCCGCGGGCATCTGCACCTTTCTGCCTCAGAAAAATAATCTCTCCGTCAGAAAATTACCCGGAAAAGTAAGGAATCTGCAAGAGCTGCTTAATAAAAAACCGCTTGCCGGCACACTCGGCATAGCGCATACGCGCTGGGCAACGCACGGAGCGCCTAACCAAATCAATGCCCACCCTCATTCTGATTGCAAAGGCGAAATTGTAATCGTGCATAACGGTATTATTGAAAATCACGAAGCGTTAAAATCCGCGCTGATTAAAGATGGGCATAAGTTTTTAAGCCAGACCGATACCGAGGTCATCGTCCACCTGATTGAAAAATTCTATAAAGACAATCCGCTTGAAGAAGCGGTGCGCAGGGCAGTTAAACAGCTAACCGGCTCTTTTGCCGTTGCTGTAATTTCGCGGCGCGAGCCGGAGAAGCTTGTGGGTGCCCGCTCAGGCAGCCCCCTGATTGCCGGCGCAGGGAGAAAGGAAAATTTTCTTGCTTCGGATGTCCCGGCGATACTTGAATATACCAAAGAAATTATCTTCCTTGAAGAAGGGGAAGTTGTTGTATTGACCAAGGACCAGATTAAAATTACCGATTTTTCAGGGGAAGAAATCGCCCGTAAGCCGGTGCGCATAAACTGGGATATCGCCCAGGCGCAGAAGCAGGGGTACAAACATTTTATGCTTAAAGAGATTAACGAGCAGCCGGCGAGGCTAGCCGATCTTCTTGGCATGCGGCTTAAGAAGGCAGGAGAGATCGTCCTTGAAGAGCAGCGTATCCCCGAAGGGGCTTTAAAAAACCTTAAGCAGATTTCAATCGTTGCCTGCGGTACTGCGTATCATGCCGGATTAGTCGGTAAATATGTTTTAGAATCCGTTTGCGATTTGCCTGTATCAATAGATGTCTCAAGCGAATTCCGCTACCGCAAACTGATTTTAGACGAGAATACGCTTGTTATTGCCATCAGCCAGTCAGGGGAGACTGCGGATACTTTAGCCGGCATCAGGGAAGCAAAAGCCAAGAAAGCAAAGGTGCTGGCGATTTGTAATGTGCTCGGTTCAACTTTGACCCGCGAATCCGACGGTGTAATCTATACCCATGCCGGCCCGGAGATCGGGGTTGCCTCTACAAAGGCCTATACCGCGCAGCTTGCCTGTTTATATCTTTTTGCTTTATCGCTGGCCCGCATCAGAGGCGCGCTTAACGCGGCCAAAATCAATGCTTATCTGGAGGGATTATCAGGAATTGCCAAGCTGCAGGGATCTGTGCTTGAAAAACAGGACGAGATTGCACGCCTTGCGCGCCGCTACTCAAACTTCGGCTCATTTTTATATTTAGGGAGGAATATTAATTTTCCTTCCGCGCTTGAGGGCGCATTGAAGCTAAAAGAAATATCGTATATCCCGGCAGAAGGTTATCCTGCCGGAGAAATGAAGCACGGGCCGATTGCCTTAATCGACGAATACCGCGCAGTAGTTTGTATTGTCCCTGCCTCAGCGATTTATGAAAAGATGGTTTCCAATATCCAGGAGATTAAAAGCCGCCAGGGCAGGATTATAGCTATTGCCAGCGAAGGCGACAAAGAGATTAAGGCGCTTGCCAAAGACGTTGTTTTCGTGCCAAAATGCGATGAGTTTTTCTCTCCGCTTGTCGTCGCTCTTCCGTTGCAGCTACTCGCTTATCATATCGCAGCCAAGCGCGGCTGCGACGTTGACCAGCCGCGGAATCTCGCTAAGTCAGTCACAGTAGAATAATGCTTTATATTGTCGCTACGCCAATCGGCAACCTCCAGGACATAACCCTTAGGGCAATGGGGGTTCTTAAATCTGCCGATCTGATTGCCTGTGAAGACACCCGCCATACGAAAATCTTATTAGACCATTACGGTATAAAAACGCCGACCACAAGCTTCTATCAGCACAATCGTTTTATCAAGGGTAGACAGATTTTAAAATTATTGCAGGAAGGCAAAAATATTGCTTTAGTTTCAGACGCAGGGACACCCGGCATTCTTGACCCCGGCTACAACCTGATTAATCTGGCGATAAAAAATAACATTGAAATTACGGCTATCCCGGGAGCAGCGGCTTTTATCAATGCGCTGGTGCTTTCGGGAAAACCCTGCCACGAATTTTTCTTTGCCGGGTTTCTTCCGAACCGTAAAATCGCCCGCCAGAATAAGCTGAAAAAATTAAAACAGCTTAAAACCACGCTTGTGCTTTATGAATCCTGCCACAGGATCATCGCCTGCCTGCAAGATATACAGGCGGTTTTTGGGGATATTGAGATTGCCTGCTGCCGGGAATTGACCAAGAAATTCGAAGAAATTAAGCGCCAGCCAGCCAGTCAGCTTATCCGCCACTTCCAATCCACCAAGCCCCTTGGGGAGTTTGCCATTATAATTTAAGCTCGAATTGTCCACTCTGGAATGTCCATTCTGACTATCTAAGCTCCATTTTACCAAAAAGCTAGGTTCAGACAAGGGGTCCCCGCGAGGGGTGCGTGCGAGAAGAATATCTTCGAGCACGCACCCCGAAGCAGGGGACCGGTTGTATAAGCTTTTTGGTAGCGCTTTCTCAAAACCCCCAAAATAGCCTTGAATCCATCAATATATAATATATACTTTACCCAGTAATCGGCTGATAAACCAATGAAGAAAAAACTTTTCAAGAT
>CAYNRN010000051.1:0-3369 GCA_964399915.1 uncultured Planctomycetales bacterium | reverse complement strand
AAAATAAGGATGTGGCTTTTATTGGCGGTGTTGTTCGCGATCATCTACGCGGCGGTCTCATGGATAAGCTATGCCGCAGGGATAACTAACTTCTACTTTTATGTGCTGCTTTCAGTGGTAATGATTTTTATACAATATCTGCTTGGCCCTAAGATCGTGGAGTGGTCGATGCGTGTCAAGTATGTTAAAAGAGAAGAGTACCCGCAGCTTTACCGTATTATCGAAGAGTTAGCCCTGCGCGCGCAGATACCGGTTCCTAAAATCGGCGTTTCACAGGTTTCTCTGCCCAATGCCTTTGCCTTTGGCCGCTCTCTGCATGACGGCAGAGTTTGTGTTACCGAAGGGATCCTCCGGCTTTTGGATGAAAGGGAACTGAAGGCGGTGCTGGGCCACGAATTAAGCCATTTAAAGAACCGTGATGTCTTAACGATTACTCTTTTGTCCGTTATTCCTTTGATTTTATACCGCATCGCCTGGCATTTTATGTTTTACGGCAGGCGCAGAGATAGCGGCGGCGCAAATGGCGCTTTAATCGGCCTGGCAGCCTTCCTTTTTTATTTTATCACAAACCTGCTGGTACTTTATGCTTCGCGCATCAGAGAGTATTTTGCCGATCAGGGTTCCATCGCCTTAGGGAACCCCCCTGAAACACTTGCCTCCAGCCTCTATAAACTGGTTTACGGTTCAGCGCGCACAAATAAGGAGTCTCTTAAAGAAGTAGAGGGGTTGAAGGCCTTTTTTATCAATGATCCTTCCCAGGCAATCCACGAGTTAAAAGAATTAAGGCAGCTCGATATGGACAGAAGCGGCTCTATTGATAGTTCAGAGTTGGCTGCTATCCGGGATAAACAGGTTATTTTAGGTTTCGGCGATAAGATGATGGAGCTCTTAAGCACGCATCCTAACATGCTTAAGCGCATTAAAAGGCTTTCTCAATACCGGGCAGGGTGATTTTACTTAACATTTTGCGGCGCATAATGTTTTGACCCTGAATCTTTTTTAGCGAAGGGATTGACAGCGCTTTCTTTTTAGGGTATACTTTTAGTAAAGATAGATTTTATCGAAAAGGCAAACCCCGTTAGAAAACGGGGGGAGCCACGTTAGGAAGTTTTCTAACGGGGCAAACCTGCTGAAAGGCAGGGACGTCCCGCCAAGCCGAAAACGGTTGCGGGACCCCGAACCGGCTGCGAAGCGCTTAGCCTGGTCCGGGGCAAAACTACGGGTCTAAGTCCTGACGTAAAACAGGATACGATCGCCGGGTTACCGAAATCAAGGCGGCAGGATATGACAGCCGGGTTGCCGAAATAAAAAAGAGCAACCCGGCTATTATTTTACCTGCTACCGGAGGGAAGAGGCGTGCGCGCGAAGAAAAATTCTAAGGGGATTGACTTTAAGCACATCATAAAAGGCGTAGGCGCCGGGCTTTCCCTACTTGACCGTAATCTGCGTATCGTCTGGGTAAATAAAATCCAGTCAGTCTGGTTCGGCAAGGCCGGGGATCTGCGCGGTAAAAACTGCTACCGGATGTTTGAACGGCGTAAGCATATCTGCAGAGGCTGCCCCACGGTGAAAGTTTTTAAAGACGGCCAGATCCACGCAGCCAGAAGAATTGGCTTTACCGCCGATGGCAGTAAACGCTATTACCAGCTTACGGTCAGCCCTGTAAAAGACAGCAAAAATAAAGTTGATTTTGCGCTTGAACTTGTGCAGGATGTCACTGCGCAGGTAATCCGTGAGCGCATCAGCAGAAAAATCATCCAAAAACTTAAAAATATGTGCAGGCATTTAAGCCAGGTAAATCACCAGCTCTCGCACAATATCAAGCGGCTAAAGTCAATCGCGAAGCGGCTATATAATCTGAAATCCGCCGAAGAAGAAAAATACAGGCAGAAAAGCCACCTGGCAGCAATTCTTAAAGACGAACTGCAGGATATCTTCAGAGTCAATCAGGCGCTTACCTCCAGCGTTGACTTAAAGAAGATCTCTTACCTGATTACGCGTTTGAGCTGCCAGCTTGCGCAGGCAGATGCCTGTACTTTGAGGATCCTGGCCGAAGATAAAAACGCGCTTTTATTTGAATCAAGTTTCGGCCTGCCTCAGCCGCTTAAGGCCGGGCTTTCGGCTTTCGCGATTAAATCAGGAGAAGGCCTTACCGGAAGAGTGATAAAGTCGCGCCGGCCGCAGGCAGTTTATAATATAAAAACAGACCCCAGGGTTTCCCCTAAGTGCAAAGCCTTGCTGATAGAAAAGAGATTTAAGAGCATGCTTTCGGTGCCAATTCTCTTTCAGAAGGAAGCCCTGGGGGTGATTACGGTATTTTCCCGTAAAAATAAACAGCTTTTAAGGGAGGCCATAGAGGTACTGGAAATTTTTGCTTCGCAGGTAGCGATCGCGCTTCAGGAAACCCGCCATTACGAGGATATCCATAAGAATTACTTTGATACCGTGCATGCGCTCGTCCTGACCGAAGAAGCCAGGGATCCTTTCACGCGCGGCCATACTGAACGGGTGACAAAGTTTGCTGTGGCGATGGCGAAGCGGATGCGCCTTCTGCCGTCGGAAATTGAGACTATCCGTTATGCCAGCGAAGTGCATGATATCGGAAAAATCGGAATCCCTGATTTTATTCTCGGTAAACCGGGGCGCCTGACTCCTGCTGAAAGGGCGATGATCGAGCTGCATCCGGTAAAAGGCGTAGAGATGCTGGAGCCCTTAGAGTTTTTACGCCCATCTCTTCCGGCAGTCAGGCACCACCATGAACGCTTTGACGGAACAGGCTATCCTGACGGGCTGGCAAGAGAGAAGATTCCGCTTTTAGCGCGGATCTTAGCTTGCGCTGATTCCTTTGACGCGATGACTTCCCATCGGCCTTACCGCAGCCGTAAGCTTTCCGTTGAAGAGGCAGTTAGCGAGATAAAGAATAACTCCGGTTCCCAATTCGACCCCCAGATCGCCCAATCCTTTATCCAGCTCATCCGCTCGCAGAAGTAACCAGTCTTGCCGATTTTAGCGTCTGTCTTGTCTTGTTTCTCGCGGGGACGCTTGCTTTGCCCCAGCGTGGCAAAGTTGTGTCCTTCGCTTTAGGACACAACCCCTCACTGTATACGAGGAGGCTGCGCTCGCAACGGCTTCGTCGCTCTTTCGCATCCGGGCCCTCAATAAACTTTCTTTTTTTAATTGTGGAGCCGGATGCGAAAACCATGCCCGCCCCGTACATGCTAGCATTTACGGGGCCCGCTCCTTGCCTTTACGCCCCGCTCGAAATCAAGCCAAGCCATCCGCTAAAGGCTGGTTAGTAAGATAAGGCTTCAATTTAAGATTTGCGGAGGGGTTTGTGAGCGTGCATTAGAAAATTTTTGGCAAAAGTGC
>CAYNRN010000050.1:0-3486 GCA_964399915.1 uncultured Planctomycetales bacterium | reverse complement strand
TCTTTGCTCTATAATAAAGCGTGTTTTTCATTGATACTGCCTTGCCTTTTTGGAAAACCTGTATTGGATAAAAGAAATCGCTACTAAAATTACGCCGAAAGTGATGCCCTGCGCGCAGGCATAGCCAAAACGCGACGAGCCGCGCATAGCCGTAAGGATGCGCAACACCGGCACCTGGGTATGATAAGCTGGGCCTCCATCGGTCATAGCGAGAATTAAAATAAAGCCCTGCATTGTGCCTAAAACTGTCAGTATAGCCACTAAGACGGCGACAGGTATCATCAGGGGAAAGGTAATCCTAAGAAAACCCTGCCAGGCATTGGCGCCGTCAACCCGCGCCGCTTCATAAAGTTCGCGCGGGATAGTCTGCAAACCGGCAAGAAATATAAGAAACCCCCAGCCAAAACCCTTCCACGAATGCACAATCGCCACGGCAGTCAACGCGGAACTGGGGTCAGAGAGCCAATTCCTGGCCAGATTAGGGAAACCCCAAGAAACCAACCAACTGTTCAAGAGGCCGTAATTTCCGTCTAAAATCCACTGCCAGACCAGGCCCACCACCACTTCCGATAATACCGGCGGAATAAAAAATACCAGGCGGTAAAAATTCTTCATCCGGATCTGGCGGTCGCAGGCCCAAGCCAATAAAAATGCCAAGGCGTTCTGAAAAGTCAAAGCGATTAAAGTGATGAAACCTGCCTGGCGTATCGACTGCCACCAGATTTTATCCCGGAAAAATATTTCCTTGAAATTGCCTAAGCCCACAAAAACCTTAGCAGGCAGTATCCCGTCCCACTCGTAGAGGCCAAGCCGAAATACCCAGATAAAAGGAATGATATAGAAAACCGAAAAGATGATAACGGCAGGCAGGATAAATATATAATTTTCTAACGTGGATTTGACTTTCATCTGCGCCTTTTGGCTAATTCACGCTCCTTAACGCTCTGGACATAAGAGGCGATTTCTTCCGGCGTTTTTTCCCCGATAATAATAGACTGGATCCCCTTATCAAATGCTTCAATTACCAGCGGAAATTCATTTACCCCCCAGATATTCGGGTGGGTGGCGTTCTCCATGTCGTCGGCAAACTCGGCTAAAATCTCCGGGATGTCCTTTAAGCTATTCTTATTGGCAGGAAGGTTGCTGGTGGCTTGCGCCAAATACGTTTGCTGCTCTTCAGCAGTCAACCACTCTAAAAACTTTACTGCCTGCTCTTTATTTTTAGAGCGGGCGTTCACCATAAAAGACGAGCCTGCCCCGCCCCAGATACGCATGGGATATTCATCCGATGCCCTTGGCGGCAGCATTGCCGCGTAATTTAAATCCGGGTTCATTCTTTTATATACGTTGACGCACCACGGCCCGTTAAAGGCAAAAACTGCCCTTTGGTTGGCAAACAACTGCTCGGCATTCTTGTTAATCATCGTCACCAGTCCGTTGGCTAAAACCCCGGAATCCTGCATCTGTTTAAATAAAGTCAAGACCCGGATCCAGTCAGGGTCAGTATAGGGCACTTCGCCTTTTATCGTAGCCAGGACCTTATCCTCACCCATAATATTAAAGGCGTAATTACTGGCTAAGGCGTCAATCATCCAATTCTCGCCCCAGCCTGAGACCAGGCCCTGCATGTTCTTTTCTTTCCCGCCAGAATTATTGGCGGATCCGCCACGATTTGTGGCGGAGATTTTCCTGCCTATATCTAAGAATTCGGCAAAGGTCAACGGCGGCTTCTCGGGATTAAGGCCTAATCCCTTAAACAAATCTTTATTATAGAGCATCTGTATAGTCATGATATCTATCGGCACGCCGTAAATGCCGGGCTTAACATCATAACTATTGCCTTGGGGAAATTCATTCACGGCTAAGGCCTTGGCAAAGAATATATTGCGCCATTTGCCGCTATCCGCATCCATATAGGGTGATAAATCAAGGACATGGCCTGCCTTGACAAAAGAGGCAAAATCTATTTTTTCTCCCAAAACCCCGAAGATGTCCGGTAAGTTGCCGCCTTGCGCAGCAGCCCTGACTTTCTGGGAATAGGCTTCGGAGGGAGCAAAAAGCTGAAATTCTATTTTTACGCCTGTTGCGGCTTCGTAGCGTTTGGCTAATTCCTGGAATGCGGGTTCTCTATCTGTCATCCAATGCCAGACACAAACCGTATCTTGGGAAGCTTTTCTGCCTGCGCAGCCTATTATTAAGGTAAGGGAAATGCAGCTTAAGAATACGCCGCGTAAGCTCCTACACATAACCATTCATTTCTCCTTTGGTTAAGCTCGGAAAAGATGGGACAAGTATTCTACCACACCTTCCCGCCTAATCAAATCAAAAAACCAGATAATCTTAAGTGCTTACGCCGCCCTTAAGACACGGGAAAAACCCATCAGGTCTGCCCGCTCAAGGCTTATGCCTGAATGATATACGCCGCCTGCTGCCGGCGTTGACCAGGCAACTTCGCCGCGGGTATAAATCGGCTCTCCTTTATCAGGCACATCCAGCCACAATTCAAGAGGCGTGCGCGCTGTTAATGCAGCGCTGGTTACCAGGCCTACGCCTTTTGCGCTGATATCGCGCGTCACTGCCTGCCCGTCTTTACCTGAATTAATATCCAGGTACCTAACGTCCAGCCTGGCCGGTATCCTCTCAAATACTCTCCTGTCGTCCATAGTTTCACCTCCTTTCATCAGGATTAAATCTTTTTTTAACTGCCTGTGAATCTCATACGGAAAATGCCGGAAAACGAATTTATAGATCCTGTCTTTATCTTCATCTTTAAGTTTTGTAAAACAAAGTCCGTAAATATGGTAACCGTCAATGGCGCGCTGCCAGGCAACCCATGCTTCGACAACAAGCGTAAAGTCATCGGCAAGGACAACCTGCATCTTCAGGTGGCTATCCTTGGCAAACCTTAGCTTCAGCGATATCTGCATCCCTTTAAGGTTGATATCAAGGAGTTTCCCGTCGGCAAAAGCGTGCGCGCCTTCCAGCCTTACCTTGATATCCCTTGCTGCCTGCCATCTTGTAAGTTTGCGGCGTTCGTGCATAATTTTGTGTTTGCTGTTTAGCAGGGCCTGTCGCGGGGGCGCCGCTCGTCAAATTTTCCTCGCGGCATCCCCCGCGCCACCCGCTAAACAGCTCACCTTATGGTTATCTATCATATATCTCATCTGGGCATCTTCTCTCGCCAAGCCCCAGAAGATTAGTCAAAGAAACGAACATTGTAACCGGATGATCAAAACCAGTCCACCTGTCAACAATTTGATGGTGTGCGATCATTTCAGAACGCAATCCCGCGCCTAACCCTACTAATATCACGGGAATGCGTAGTTCTTTAAATACTTCTTTTTCAAATAACATCAACCCTTCCTTATATTCACCCGGATGTAACAGTATCAGTTCAATTTTTTTAGATGCGATTATCTCCAAGGCCCTGGCCACTGAATCGGCATAATAAAAAGAGATTTCGGGTATGTGTTTTGCTAATAATCC
>CAYNRN010000049.1:0-3820 GCA_964399915.1 uncultured Planctomycetales bacterium | reverse complement strand
TTTTACCTCTTTAGCCCCCTTAATGCCTTTAATCTCTACTCAATATATTGTATTTTATATTTTTTTTATCACAATATATTGCCCTTGTCAAGTATTTTTTACTTTTTGCGCCATCAAAGGTTTTGCGATTTATCGACGGGAAAATCAATAATTTGAAGCGGAAGCCGAGGACAAGAAGTAAGTAAGGTTAATTAATTCCGTAGAGAGGTCGACATTGCGCAGTTTGACGCTTGAAGGCGCGCCGATTTTTACCGGCGCGAAATTTAAAATCGCCCTTATCCCCGCGGTTACGAGCCTCTCGGATATTTCCCGGGCGGCAGCGGCGGGAACCGTGATAATAGCGATGTCAATCTTCAGTTTTTTTATCACCCTTTTTATTTCCTTGGAGTTATATATCCTTATCCCCTGGATTTTTTTATTTATTTTGGCGGGGTCGTTATCGAATATCGCCACGATATTAAGGTTCATCTCCCGGAAACCGCGGTAAGAAGAAAGCGCGGAGCCGAGGTTCCCTGCCCCGCAAAGGCATAAATTCCATTTTTTATGCAGCCCCAGGATTTTACTGATCCGGTCCTTCAATTCCTTGATATTATAACCTATGCCCTGCCTGCCGAATTTCCCGAAATAGGAAAGGTCCTTCCTTATCTGGTTGGGGTTGATATCAAGCGACCTCGCAAACTCTTCGGAGCTGATAGTGCTTCTGGCGTCGTCCTCCTTGCCGTAGTTTTCCAGGAACCTCAGATAAACTGCCAGCCTGTTAATGGATATACCCGGAGGCCGTTTCATCTCTTAACCCTCCTGATAAATGCGGCCTTCAGGTATTTTAAATCGCCGACTATTTTTTTTATCAGCCGCGGATTAAACATCAATATATACGCCCACACCGTGAAATCATATAAGAGCATTAAGGGAAGATGGGCAATAAACTTCAGCGGGGACTCATTCCTGATTATTGCCAGATAGCGGTTCTTGATTAAATCCGTCTGCAACCGGTCAGCAAGATACCTCCTGGCAAAAGGCCTGCCTGCCCCGCCGCTGGCCCTTACCGTCCCGCCCCGGATATGGTAAGCAACGGCGCCGGGCATATAATAACCCCTCCAGCCCCGGCGCTCGGCCCGCCAGGCGAGGTCTAAATCTTCGTAAAATATGCGGAAGTCCGGATCAAAATAATTACCGTCTTCCCTGATATCTTCCAGCATTTCCCTGCGGTAAAAAGCCGCAGCCCCGTTTACGCCAAAGATATAACCCGGCTTATCAAACTGGCCGCGGTCTTTTGTCCCGTATCCTCTTTCAACGGCAGTATAGGCCAAACCCAGCAGTAACCCGGCGCTATCAACGGTTTTTTTATCGCTGCGTAAAATCTTGGGGCTGACCATCCCGATTTTTCTGCCGATATAAAAACCTCCAAGCGCCTTAGTTATAAAATCCGGTTCCAGGGTTATATCATCGTTAAGGCAAAGGATAAAATCACCCTTGGATTGCTTTATCCCCAGATTCAAAGCCCCGCAATAAAAAATGTTTTCTTGCGACTGATAAAGCCGCGCCAAAGGATAACTCTTGAGGATTTCCTTGCCGAGATTAGCATTCAGGGAGTTAGCGATAACGATGGTTTCCAGAAAAGGGTAGGTTTGTTTTTTAACAGACCCCAACACCCCCCAGATATAATCCTTTTTACCCGCAGTTACTACAATAATACTGACTAATCTGTTTGACATTCTTGCCTTTATTAAATAGAATTATAGCATAATGCTTACCATTCTACTAACCCTAATCTTTCTGCGCCCCTTTATTTCATCGCTGGCATTCCCTTATCTCAATTATATATATTGCGGCCTGCTTTTGTTGTTCCTGGGCGCCTGGCATATCGCCAGAAGAAGCGATATCGCCAGAATCAAAGGATGGGGTTACCCATTAGGGTTATTCTGTCTTGCCTTGATATTATCGCTGATATTTTCATCCGATATCGCCGTAAGTTTGAGGGAAATTTACAAATATGCGGCAGCTGTCCTGCTGTTACTGGTAACGGCTCTTTCCTCCGGCGAAAAAGAAAAAGGGAGCATCCTGCAGGCCCTGCTTCTCGGCGCTTTCCTCATCAGTCTTCTTGCCCTCTACCAGTATTTTTTCGGGTTCCGCAATCTTCTCAATTACCTGAGGCAGGAGAATATTAATAATGCCTTTGCCCTGGATTATGTTACGCGCCGGCGCGTATACCTTCCTTTTGTTACCCCCAACAGCCTCGGCGGATACCTTGCCATGATGATACCTCTGGCCGCAATATCAAAATATAAGACGTTACTGCTGCCTCCGATGCTGCTTGCCATTTTCCTTACCGGCTCTCTCGGCGCGCTCGCGAGCCTGCTTTTAGCTACGCTGCTCTATTTTTACCTAAAAAAAAGTACCGGCAGGAGAAACGCCTTCTATCTCGGGGGGATATTAATTATTATCGGGCTGGCCTTTTTCTTAAGGCTCGCGACTCTGCAGCCTCATGCTCAACCCGCCTTCTCGGCGGTGATGCGTTTAAACTACTGGCGGCAGACGCTCGAGATAATTAAAAGCCATCCCCTAGCGGGCGTAGGAATGGGGAATTTTAATCTTACGTACGCGCGCTACGCCCATAACTCCTACCTGCAAATCTGGGCGGAGATGGGCATCTTAGGGGTGCTTTCAATAATATGGCTCGTAGGTTATGCTGTTAAAAATATCGGCAGGGACAACAGGGCAAGCCTGCTTTTGTTAACCGGCGTTTTAACCTTCGCCCTGCATAATGTCGTGGATTTTTCTTTCTTTCTTCCGGAAGTGGCTTTTATCTGGTGGCTGATTTTGGGGTTAACGCTAAGAAGTAAAAGAGCGGCAGGTTAACCGCGAACCGCTGCCTTAAGTTGCTTTTTAGATTTTACCTTCGTAAGGAAAAGTAAAGCGCTCGCGGCTGTTGCCAGAATTATGATTGCGCCGACAGCGTTAGAAACCTGGCTTAAAAGGATGCCGAAGAGACAAAACAGAAAACACAAGAGAAGCATCATGAAAAGGGCCTGTTTTTTGGAATAACCGTTAGCAAGAAGCTTCAGCGCGAGATGGTCGTCGCTTTTATTAAAGGGGAGTTTCCTTTTGATAAGGCGTACCAATATAAGAAACACGGTATCAAAGATGGGCAGCCCTAAAATAACGATGGGCGATAAGAGCGCTATCTTCCTGTGCATCGGAGCGTAACTTATTGCCAGGGCGATTCCCGCCATTAAAAACCCCAGGAAGTGGCTTCCGGCATTACCCAGGTAAATCTTGGCCGGCGGAAAGTTATAGGCAAAACAAGCCAAAAGGGAAGCAGTCAAAACCAGGGCAAAAAGCGCTATCGCGGGGTCGCGGTTAATGGAAGCGATTATAAAAAGACTCAAACTCACCATAATGGCAGTGCCTGTTGCCAGGCCGTCAGTGACGTCGAGATGATTAAAGGCATTGGTAATGCCGATTACCCAGAGGAAAGTAATCACGGCGTTAAGGATAGTGCCGATGTAAACAATCTGCGCCCTGATTCCAAAAGCCATCAGAATGATAGTAGCGATAATCTGGGCCGCGAATTTAGCCGCAACGGTTAATTCCCGCCAGTCGTCGATAATCCCGAATAAGAGCATAAAAAGTCCGGAAATAACAAGCCCCTTTAACTGCCGGGTAAAAACCGGATAAATAAAAATTGCGGCTAATACCGCGAAAAGCAGCGCTACCGCAATGCCGCCTACCAGCGCTATGCCTTTCTGGTTTAAGATGTGATAACGCAGGCTCGCCTTTCTTAAAACCGTTATCACAATTACCCCGAGAGCAAAACCCG
>CAYNRN010000048.1:0-3896 GCA_964399915.1 uncultured Planctomycetales bacterium | reverse complement strand
TCCAGCAGCTCGTAATTCCTCGCACACATTTGCCAAAAAATTCCTGATTGTGCGCTCACAGCTTGCGGGTGACGCGAGGTGATGCCGCGAGGAAAATTTGACGAGCGGCGCACCCCGCGGCAGGACCCGCAAAACAGTCAGGAACCGATAGATGCGCTAGGTTCATTAGGTTCAAGACAGGCCCTGCTAAAAAGAGATTGAGTTTAGTTTGACAGAGCGATAAGCCTATGATACAATTACGGATACGTATAATGGGGATGGTTTAAGCTTAGATTTGCAGATTCGGAGGAAGAAACAGGTGGAAAATATCTATCTTGTAGGGTTTATGGGCACAGGCAAGACTGCCGTAGGTAAAGAGCTTGCCGGCAAAAAAAAGATGAGTTTTCTGGATCTTGATGAACTGATTGAGCTAAGGCAGAAGCGGCCTATCCGCGATATCTTTGCCAAAGAGGGGGAGGCCTATTTCCGCAAGGCCGAGAGCCTCGTACTTAAAGAGGCGGCCAGCGAGAGCGGTTTTGTCGTAGCTTGCGGAGGCGGGATAGTCATCAACCCCGCTAATATCAAGTTGATGAAAAAAACAGGGGTAGTGATCTGTCTTAGCGCAAAACCCGAAGTAATATTAAAGAGGGTCCGGGGGTATTTGCATCGGCCGCTTTTAAACGTCAAGGATCCGAAAAAACAGATTGAGCACCTGATTAAATTACGCGCCCCTTATTATGCCCAGGCTGATAAAACTCTTGATACATCGGTCTTGACGATTAAGCAGGTTGCCGCAAGGATCGCTAAACTGATTACCAGATGAATGAATTAGAGGCATTAGTCGGCCTGAATATGACCGGGGCAATCGGGGGGATCAGATTAAAGAAATTGCTCGATGCTTTCGGCAGGCCGCAGGATATTTTAAGCGCGCCGTTCGAAAAGCTGCGGCAGATTGAAGGTATCGGCGATAAGACCGCTTTACTGATTTGTTCCGTAAAAAAAGAAGCGGTGGCTAAAGAATTCTCTCTGATAAAGAAATACGGTCTAAAAGTAATTACCTTAGAAAAGAGCGATTATCCTGAGAACTTGAAGGAAATTCCCGATGCCCCGCCTGTGCTTTATCTAAAAGGAGAATTAAAGCAGGAGGATAAGTTTTCTTTGGCAATCGTAGGTTCCCGGCGCGCATCTTTTTACGGATTATCGAGCGCCGAGAGATTCGCCGCGGAAATGGCGCTCTGCGGTTTTACCGTTGTTTCCGGACTGGCATACGGGATAGATACTTCTGCCCATCGCGGCGCCTTAAAAGTTGGAGGCAGGACAATTGCTGTTATCGGCAGCGGCTTTAATAACATTTATCCCGAAGAGAATACGGAATTAGCTGAGGAGATTTCGCAAAACGGAGCGGTTATTTCGGAATTTCCCGTAAATACGCTGCCCCTGAAACAAAACTTCCCCCGGCGTAACCGCATCATCAGCGGCTTAAGCATAGGGACTTTAGTGGCAGAAGCTGCGCAAAACAGCGGGGCTTTAATTACCGCTGATTTTGCGCTTGAGCAGGGCAGGGAGGTCTTTGCTTTACCCGGCAAAGTTGATGCCGCTAATTCTTACGGGACTAACTCCCTGATTAAGCAGGGGGCAAAGCTGGTTTCCTGCGTGGATGATATATTAGAGGAATTCGGATTGATGAGTGCTCATCATGATACGGCAGGGCCGGCGGCAAGCCAAGGTCCTTTTGCGCAGGATCTCGGCGATCAAGAGGTAAGCGCTTTATTTGCATGTATTCAGAGTGACCCGGTTACGCTGGATGATATTATCGAAAAGACTAACTTGAGCATCCCCAGGGTTTCGGAGATAATCTTGAATTTAAGATTAAGAAGATTGATCAAACTCCTGCCCGGAGAACAATTCGTGAGGAACTGATTATGGCGGCTAAGACTCTGGTTATAGTAGAATCTCCCACAAAAGCAAAAACCATCGGCAGAATATTAGGCGGCAGCTTCAAAGTTGTTTCTTCTATGGGCCACTTAATCGACCTGCCGGCAAAGAAACTGGGGGTTGATATAGAGGATAATTTCAATCCCGAATATGTGGTTATCTCCGGGAGAAAAAAGATGGTGCAGGATTTAAAGAAGGAAGGTAAGGCGAAGGATAAAATTTTTATCGCTACCGACCCTGACCGCGAGGGAGAGGCGATCGGATGGCATATCAGAGAGCGGATATTCAAAGATAAAAAAGTAATGCGGGTGGTATTTCATGAGATCACTGCCCATGCCGTTTCCGAGGCTTTTGCGCATCCGCGGGAATTCGATTTGAATATGGTAGAAGCCCAGGCAGGCCGCAGGATCTTAGACAGGATCGTGGGGTATTTCTTAAGCCCGCTTTTATGGAAAAAGATCGTCCGCGGCTTAAGCGCAGGCAGGGTGCAGTCAGCCGCCTTAAAGATTATCGTAGACCGGGAAAAACTGATTAAGGCTTTTATACCCAAAGAATACTGGGATATTGAGGCGCAGCTGAGAAAGGCTAAGGACGAGTTCACGGCTAAGCTGGAAAAATTCGAGGATAAAAAAATAGAGATTAAGAATAAAGAAGAGGCCGAGAGGATTGTTAATGATTTGAAGGGGGAAAATTATACGGTCGGGGATATTAAGGTCAGCGAAAAGCGGCGTTATCCCAGCCCGCCTTTTATCACCAGTACCTTGCAGCAGGAGGCATTCAATAAGCTTAAATATAATGCCACCAAGACAATGATCGTTGCCCAGCAGTTATATGAAGGCATTGATATCGGAGAGCCTAATCCCGCAGGTTTGATCACTTATATGCGCACGGATTCCTTCCATGTGGCCGATGAGGCGATAAAGGAAGCAAGGAGCTATATTACAAAGAATTTTGGCAAAGAATACCTGCCGGGGAAGCCGAATACCTATAAGGTCAAAAGGCTGGCACAGCAGGCGCATGAAGCGATCCGGCCGTCTTCTCTTAAATATACGCCGGAGAGCCTGCGGGAATCTTTAAGCCCCGAACAGTTTAAATTATATGAATTGATCTACAATCGTTTTGTTGCCAGCCAAATGACTCCGGCTGTTTTTAAAGCTACTTCCGTAGAGATAATTGCCGGCAGATACCTTTTTGGCGCTACGGGGAATAAATTAATCTTTAAGGGGTTTCTGGCTGCTTACCAGCAGGAAGAAAACAGCGATAAGGATACCAGCGTTCCTCCTATGGAAAAAGGCGAGGTCTTAGATTTAATCAAATTGCTCCCCTCTCAGCATTTCACTAAGCCTCCGGCAAGATTCTCGGATAGTTCTCTGGTAAAGGCGCTGGAAGAGGAGGGGGTCGGCAGGCCCTCGACTTACGCGCCGATTATTCAGACGTTATTAGCGCGTAATTATGCCAGAAGGATCAAGGGGTATTTTCACCCTTCGGAGCTGGGATTTAAAGTCTGCGATATGCTGGTTGAATATTTTCCTAAGGTAATGGATGTAAAATTCACCGCGCTTATGGAAGACGAGCTGGATGATATAGAAGAGGGTAAATTCGATAAAATAAAAGTGCTTAATGATTTTTATCCTTCGTTTAAGGAGAGCCTTGCCTTTGCCCAGGATAACATAAAAAAGGAAGTGATTACTACCGATGAGGTTTGCAAGCAATGCGGCAAGCCGATGGTGATTAAGTGGGGCAGAAAGGGAAAATTTTTAAGTTGTTCGGATTACCCGCAATGTAAATTTTCCAAGTCGATTACCAGCGGCGTCAAATGCCCTGAACCGGGGTGCGGCGGGGAGCTTATTGAGAGGCGTTCCAAGCGCGGCTTTTTCTACGGCTGCTCCAATTTTCCCAAGTGCCGCTTTGTCTCCAAGAACCTGCCGGAATCCCCGGCTACAGCATAACTTTGTTCTTTCTAAATGTCCCTGGCAATGTTG
>CAYNRN010000047.1:0-4651 GCA_964399915.1 uncultured Planctomycetales bacterium | reverse complement strand
GTTCTGGGGGTGGGTTTTGCCTACGGGCTCTGCCATATCGGAGTCTTAAAAGTCATTGAAGAAGAGAAGATCCCGGTTGATATTATCTGCGGCTCCAGTATCGGGGCGCTGATAGCTTCGCTTTGGGCGGTCGGTTACGACTCTACTCAGATCGTCGAGATCTTTAAAGAATTCCGCCAGCCGAAGTACATCTGGAATTTAGTGGATTTGACCATTCCGATCATGGGGTTTGTTAAAGGGAAAAAACTGCATAATCTTTTGAAGAAATATTTAGGCGATAAGACATTCTACGATGTAAAACTGCCGATAAAGGTGATTGCCAGCGATATCAAGCGCAAGGAGTTGAGGATCCTTGATAAAGGGCTGCTGGCCGATGCGATTATGGCAAGCTGTACCATGCCGGGGGTATTCAGGCCTTTTAAGTTGAGAGAGGAGATGCTTTTTGACGGCGGGGTAGTCAGCCCGTTACCGACGGAAACCCTGTTCCAGATGGGGGTAAGGAAGATTATCGCCGTTAATGTAACTCCCTCCCGTAAAGATATCCTGAATCAATATTCAAAGATCAAGAAAGAGATTTCTGCCGTGGAGACCGCAGAAAAGCACAGGAAATGGTTCAACCTGAAAAATTACCTGAAGAATAAATTCAGGGTTAATATTCTGGATTTTATCTTCAGCAGCATCGAGATGCTGCAGTCGGAAGTGGCGGAAAAAGAGAGCCAGCTTGCGGATGTCCTGCTGCATCCGGATTTACACGGACTTTATTGGCTTGAGCTGTATCGGGTAGAGGAGTTTGCCCGCAGAGGAGAAGAAGAAACGCGCAGGAATCTGGATAAGATTCGGCAGCTGGTGAATGAATAAAAAAGGAGGACTAATGAAAAAATTTATTTTACTTGTACCTTGCGCCTTGTGCCTTGCAACTTTAATAGGATGCGCTTCAATTAAAGAAACAGCTAAGGGAATCGCCGGAGTCTCTACTAAAGTCCTTGAGGAGAACCGCAAAGAAGCGATAACGAGGAGATTCGCCATTGATTATAGCGGCTGTTACAAAGAGACGATGGATATACTCAGGCGTACCGGTTCTTATGTCTATGCCGATGATGCCAGTAAGGGGATGATTGCCGTTTATATTTCCTCTGAAGACACCACTCCTGTGGGGGTTTTTCTTAAGGTAGTTACCGAAAAGAGCACGCAGGTGGAAGTGTCATCTCCCAGTACTTACGGTAAAGAATTGATTGCAGGAAGGGTATTTTCGGGATTAGAGAATAAAATAAACCCCGTTAGAAAAATTCCTGCGTCTTGAACTCGCTTTTCTAACGGGGTAAATCCAAAAAAGGAAAAAATAAGCCATGACGAATAAAAAGCCCGATTTAAAAACTTTTATTAAAGAGTGCCACGCCACTGCCAGAAAGAAAGGCTGGTGGGATGATGAGCGTAATGACGCCGAGATTATCGCGCTGATGCATTCGGAGCTTTCTGAGGCGCTGGAAGCGATGCGCAATCATTCACCGCTGGAGGATGTCGCTGAAGAGCTGGCTGATTGCTGTATCCGTATCTTTGATTATTGCGGCGCCAAAAAGATAGACTTAGAGAAAACCCTGCTTAAGAAGATGAAATATAATAAGACGAGGCCCTATCGTCACGGCAAGAAGTTTTAAATGCTTGAGCACTTAAAATCCCACCTCGAAGGTAAAGTGGTTATCTTGGGTGTCGGTAATATCATGCGCGGAGACGACGGGGTCGGTTCCCTTTTGGCAGCCGGGATCCAGGGGAAAGTCCCGTTTACGGTATTTGACACCGGCACCACCCCTGAAAATTATCTGGGAAAAGCAATCAAAGAGGATCCCGGCCTTATCCTGATCATAGACGCAGTGGATTTTTCCGGCCAGGCCGGAGAATTTCGGGTGTTAGAAGAAGGTGATTTTAAGACCGTAAATCTATTCTCAACGCACAACGCTTCTTTATCAATGCTGATAAATTTCTTGAAAAGCAGCTGCAGCGCGGATATAATGATTTTGATCATTCAGCCCAAGCGCATCGGTTTATCTGAAAAGCTAAGCCCCGAGGTGGAAAAGACATTATCAGGGCTTAAAGGCTGGTTTTTAAGCCTATGATTAAAAAAAGGGACAGTTGGGCTTCACGGTTAGGCATAATTATGGCTGTTGCCGGTTCAGCCGTGGGCCTGGGTAATTTCCTGCGTTTTCCCGCCAAAGTCGCCTCTAACGGAGGTGGCGCCTTTATGATCCCCTATTTTGTCTCTCTGCTTCTCTTAGGCATCCCGCTGATGTGGATTGAATGGACCCTTGGCCGCTACGGCGGCGGTTTTGAACACGGTACCGCCCCGGGCATCTTCCATAGCCTCTGGCGCAAGAACCGTTTCATAAAATATTTCGGGGTTATCGGTATCTTCGGGCCGCTGGTTATTTTCATCTACTATACATATATTGAATCGTGGGCCTTGGCTTATAGTTTTTTTTCTATTGCCGGAAAATACAAAGGCATAGCCGAGCAGGTATCGATGCAGAGCTTTTTAAGAGGATTTCAGGGGTTAGAAAAAAATCAGTATTTCAGCGGCATTCTCATTGCCTATATTTTCTTTTTAGTAACCTTTATCCTGAATATACAGGTGATCTATTACGGAATAAGAGGGGGGATTGAGCGGTTGTGTAAGGTAGCTATGCCGCTTTTGTTTATATTTGCCTTTATTTTGATCTTCCGTGTCCTAACCTTAGGCACGCCGGATATCACCAAGCCGGCATGGAATATTAGTAACGGACTCGGCTTCTTATGGAATCCTGACTTTTCGGCGCTAAAATCGGCTAAAGTATGGCTGGAGGCTGCTGGCCAGGTATTCTTCACGCTTAGCGTCGGTATCGGGGTAATCCTGACTTATGCCAGTTATCTCTCCAAGGGAGACGATGTCGTGCTTTCCGGGCTTACTGCTTCAAGCACTAATGAATTCGCCGAAGTCATTCTCGGAGGCAGTATCATAATCCCTGCGGCCTTTGTATTTTTCGGGCCCGTGGATATCCAGTCCATTGCCCGCTCAGGCGTATTTAACTTAGGGTTTGTAACTATGCCTCTGATTATGAATAAACTCCCCCTGCCGCAGATAATGGGTTTTTGTTGGTTTTTCCTGCTCTTCTTAGCCGGTATCACTTCTTCGGTATCATTGGCTCAGCCGGCAATCGCCTTTCTTGAAGACGAATTTAACATCGGCAGGAAAAAGGCGGTAGCGATATTTTCTGTGGTCGCCTTTATTCTTTGCCAACCGGCGATATTCCTGCTGGGAAGGGGGGTGGTTGATGAGCTTGATTTCTGGGGAGGGACATTTTTCCTGGTATTGTTTGCGACCATAGAAACAATACTTTTTGCCTGGGTATTCGGGATGGAGAACGCCTGGGATGAAATACATAGGGGCGCGGATATGCGGGTTCCCCGGATTTATAAGTTTATTATCAAGTATGTCACTCCGCTGTTTCTGTTTTTCATTCTGGGGATGTGGTTTTTTCAGGAATGGCTGCCGATTATATTCATGAAGAATGTCCCGCAAGCGGATAAAAGTTTCATCTTGGTTACAAGGTTAGGCCTGCTTTCGATTTTTCTGATGCTGGCCATCCTGGTAAAGATCGCCTGGGGCAGGAAGAAGCTGCATGCCAAGGAGGCAAGATGAATCTTTCAGGATGGGTATTAATGATTATATCCTGGTTGATAATCCTGGCACTGACGGTTTTCTGTTTTATAAGGGTTTTTTCTAAGAAGGTGCTGAAATAGCAAGAGGGAGGGTGTTTTGAACAATTTAGCCAATATCTTAAGTTACCTAAGCCTGGTTTTTGGGTTTGCTTCGATTATCTTCTCTTTGGAAGCTCATTTTACCTTTGCTTCATGGGCGATTATCGTCTCAATGATCTTTGACGGCCTTGACGGTCAGCTTGCCAGGCGTAATCCGGTGCCAAGCGAATTCGGCAAAGAGCTGGATTCGCTGGTGGATGTTGTTGCCTTCGGTATCGCGCCTTCGCTTCTCGGCTATATCTTTGTTTACCGCGATTTCCACTTTTGGGGTACGGGGATACTCTTTATCTACTTATTCTGCAGCGTACAACGCCTGGCTAAATATAATGTTACGCCAAAGGAGAAGATGGCTAATTTCTTTTACGGCCTGCCTACTACCGTAAGCGGAGGGACGCTGGCCTCTTTTATATTGATCTACCGCAAGAAGGGGGTTGAGATCCTGCCTGCGTATGTGCCGTTTTTCTTTATCGCGATGGCGTTGGTCCTTGCGCTATTGATGGTTTCCCAGATAAGATACCTGAATTTAGACGGGATGAGAATGGTTTTGAGGAATAAGAAGCCTCTGATCATCGCGATATTTATCCTGATAGTGATCGAGTCGGCGGTGTTTAAAAAAGCAGGTACCACCATGTTTATCTGTTTTTTAATTTACTTGCTTTTTTCGCCGGTTGTGGTAAAAAGGATGAACAGCAATAACCATTAATTTAGTCTATGCCGAGGTAGCTCTCCGCCATAAAGCGTGTCGCCACAAAGCGTGGCGACCCGCCAAGTAATGTGGCGGGGCGGATTCGCCTGCAAAAAGATTTAGCCGAGGTAGCTCAGTGGTAGAGCGCGGCCCTGAAAAGGCCGGCGTGGGAAGTTC
>CAYNRN010000046.1:0-5268 GCA_964399915.1 uncultured Planctomycetales bacterium | reverse complement strand
GGTCTGACTGTATTATATTCTTCCTTCCAGCGCTCCACAAGCACTTTTGCTTCAAATAAAGTATCAAAGATCTCGCGATTCAAAAGTTCATCCCGCAACTTACCGTTAAATGATTCAATATAGCCGTTTTCCCAGGGGCTACCCGGTTCAATATAAAGCGTCTGCACACCGCTGGCTTTTAACCAATGCCGTATCTGCTTTGATACAAATTCAGGGCCATTATCAGAACGGATATATTCAGGAACCCCATGAGATACAAACAAATCCGCTAATCGTTCTACCACATCCATTGCCTTTATCTTCCTATCCACGTCAATAGTTAAACACTCCCTAGTGTATTCATCAATCAGCGTTAGCATGCGTATGGAACGGCCATCATGTGTCCTGTCTGCAACAAAATCATAGCTCCAGACATGGTTAGGATGTTCTGGCCTTAAGCGGACACAGGAGCCGTCATTAAACCACAACCTTTTTCTTTTGGGCTGCTTCTGTGGCACTTTTAGACCTTCTCGTCGCCATATACGTTCAACCCTTTTATGGTTAAGTTTCCAACCTTCTTGTTTTAAAAGAGCGGTGATCCTTCTGTAACCGTATCTGCCGTATTGACAGGCTAGTTCTGTTATCCTTGAAATTAATCTTGTAGTATCTTCTTGAACAGCTGGCCTGTACCTTTGAGTTGATCTTGGCTGGCCTATAGCCTTACATATCCTGCGCTCAGAGACATGTTTAAATATGGCTTTGATGAATTCAATCGCCCGGCGTCTCTTGGCCGGGCTTAGAAGTTTCCCCGGGAGACCTCTTTAAGGATGGAGTTATCCAGGGATAAGTCTGCGACTAATCTCTTTAGCCGGCTATTCTCTTGCTCCAGCTCTTTTAATCTTCTAGCCTGGTCAACTTTTAAGCCGCCGTATTCCTTGCGCCAGCGGTAATAGCTATGCGTGGAAAATCCCTGGTTACGGCATACCTCTTGGAGATTTAACCCCTTGGCCAGCTGCATTTCTACTTCGCGCAACATCATAACGACCTGTTCCGCTGTGAACCTCTTTTTAGCCATGCAAAACCCCCTTTCTTGTGCTATAGTATAGCTTAAATATTGGCACAGTTTAAGGGGGTCAGGTCAATATATGGCTCACAATGGGCTCGGTCGAATTAAGGGGACACATTGATTTCTAGATACGAGCGTACTCGGAAAAAGTCTTGACTTTTTCCGAGTATAGTGTATACTTTAGGCATGAATAATAGAGCCACTTATAAAGAGCTATGGGTTGAGTTATCCGCGGATAAGCCTATGGTTATGCTGGCCGGGCCGCGTCAGTCCGGCAAAACTACTTTTGCCCGGGAGATCGTAGCGAAAGATTTCTCCGATACCGTCTATTTTAATTGGGATCTGGCAAGGGATAAGAGAAGGCTTATTGCCGATCCCGCGTTCTTTTCCAAAGAGCCCAGAAGCAGTGTTTCGTCACGTCCTCTCGTTATCCTGGATGAGATCCATAAATACCGCGACTGGAAAAATTATCTTAAAGGCGTGTACGACCAGTTCGCCGGAGAGTACCAGTTTCTTATAACAGGCAGCGGACGATTGGAGCTTTCCCGTAAAGCGGGGGATTCGCTTGCCGGGCGCTTTCTGAAATTCCATATTTTTCCTTTTACACTCGCAGAGCTTTCGGGCCGCGGCAGGGCGCTAAAAGATTTTCTGAAAGACCCGCTTAGGGATTTTGACGGCGCCGGCGCGGGGAAAACCGCGCGGACTTTTGAATCTCTTTGGGAGCTGAGCGGTTTTCCGGAGCCTTTTATCAAAGGCAAGAAGACTTTTTGGTCAACGTGGTCGGCGGCCTATGGCCAGCAGATCGTCCGCGATGACTTAAGGACTGTTGCCGACATACGTAACCTGGATACGGTTGAAACCCTTTTTGCGCTCATTCCTTCGCGGGTTGCCAGCCCTCTGTCAATGAATAATCTGGCAGGGGACCTGCAAGTCGCCTTTGATACGGTTAAAAGCTGGCTCCTTCTTTTTGATTCTTTTTATCTGACCTTCCGCATATCCCCCTGGACCCGGAAAATCTCAAGGAGCATCCTTAAAGAGAAAAAAATCTATCTCTTTAATTTTCCGGTTATTGATGATGCAGCGGCGCGTTTTGAGAATCTGGCGGCGTTAGAATTCTTAAGGGCTGTTGAGGCCTGGAACGATCATGGATGGGGCAGATTCAGCCTTCATTATCTCAGGAACAAAGACAGGCAGGAGGTTGATTTTCTTATTGCGCAAAACAACCGTCCCGTCCTTTTGGTGGAAACCAAATTATCCGACGATTCCCCTGCCGCGAGCCTTCTTGATTTTCAGAGATTGCTTGATGTTCCGGCTGTCCAGCTTGTTAAGAAGGAAGGGGTCAACAAAGTTTACAAAAACGGCAGGAATAGTATTTTGGTGGTTACGGCTCATCGGTGGCTTTCGACATTGCCTTGATATGCGGGGAAATAGGGGAGCCCTATTTATGTGTTTGGCATAGCGCATTGCGTAAAGCTTGCATATGCGGATAATATATGGTATATTCTCCGCATAGGATGCGGATAATATGAATTACATCTACCAGTCAGACATTTGGCCAAAATTTACCTGGGACCACGCTAAGATCGCGCCTATGGCCGGAGTTGTGCGCAACCGCCAGGGTAGGCTTCTTGGCCGTATGGAGGCCCTGGGTTTTTCTTTGCGCAGCGAGGCCTTGCTGCAAACCCTCACGTTCGATGTCGTAAAAAGCAGTGAGATCGAGGGCGAGATCCTCGACCGCAACCAGGTGCGTTCATCTATAGCGCGCAAGCTCGGCATGAAGGTCGGTGGGCTCGTCGCTTCTGACCGCGATGTGGACGGCGTGGTAGAGATGATGCTGGATGCGACACAGAATTTCAACAGGCTCCTTACCAAGGACCGGCTGTTTGGCTGGCATGCGGCCTTGTTTCCGTCAGGACGCAGCGGAATGCATAAGATCGTAGCGGGCGCCTGGCGTGACGACAGCCACGGGCCCATGAGAGTAGTCTCCGGGCCTATCGGCCATGAGCGCGTGCATTTTGAAGCGCCGGATGCGGGGCGTTTAGAAAGCGAAATGATGGATTTCCTGGGCTGGCTCAACGGTTCAGCAGACCTGGACCCTGTAATTAAAGCCGGCGTTGCGCACTTATGGTTTGTGATGCTCCATCCATTTGAAGACGGCAACGGCCGTATAGCGCGCGCGGTCACGGATATGCTGCTTGCCCGCGCCGACGGCAGCCGGGAACGCTTTTACAGTATGTCGCTGCAGATCCGCCAGGAACGAAATGCATATTATGGTATTCTTGAAAAAACACAGACCTGCCCCGGCGTTTCAAAAGCGGGTATCGATATCACGCCTTGGCTTGAGTGGTTTCTAGCCTGCCTCGGCCGGGCGCTTGAGCGGTCGGAAAACACGCTGGCTGGCGTATTTAAAAAAGCGCGTTTTTGGGAAACTTATTCCACTGCATCTATTAATAGTCGCCAGCACATAATGGTCAATAAGCTTTTTGACGGCTTTGATGGCAAGCTTACCTCGTCTAAGTGGGCAAAGATCACAAAGTGTTCGCAGGATACGGCATTTCGGGATATTCTTGATCTTGTTGAGAAAAGGATCCTTACCAAAGATTCCGCCGGAGGCCGCAGCACGAGTTATTCATTGCGAAGAGAATGGCAGGTTTAAAAATAGGGGACTGGGTAGGCGCAGAGCGCAGAGAGCATGGCGTAAGGGCGCGGGAAGAAGGGGAAATAGGTATTGTGTCCCCTGATTTTCCTGATTTTGGAAAGAGGCCATGATCATGGAAGGTTTTGGCTCCCCTTTTCTTTATAACGCGGCGAGGGAATTACTGCTTGATGAGGCTTTGCGTTTAAGGATCGCCAGGGCAGGCTACAACTTAGTTCAAAGCCTTCGCTGGGAACAGGCAGTCGGGAGATTGGAAAGCACTTACCAGTCCTGGCTAAAGGAAAGGATTCAAAAGGAATAACTTATGAAAATCTCCGTCATAACGGCAGTATTTAATGACGAGCGGCATATCAAAGCGCAAAATTTGTGCTTGTGACTCTCTCCGCTTGATGCGGGGTTGGCAGCGGCCAATAAGTAACGAAAAAGATTGACATATACGAAAAAGCTAATATAATGGATTTGTGTCTAAAATTTTAGAAAGTTGAGCAACCCATGCTAAATGAGATATTTTATAGTACGAGCGCCCAAAAAGTCTTGCATTTCCTTTTGGCTAATCCTGAAAAGAGATTTTACGATAGGGAAGTCTCAAGGCTTACGAAAGTGGGCCGAGCATCCGGTAATTATTCGCTGCGTACTTTGATAGCTACGGGCATCGTTAAAAGGGAAAAAAGAGGCAGGATGTATTTTTACTATGTGAGCCTCGACGATCCAATTGTAAGGCAGTTAAAAATAACCCAGAATCTAATCAATATCAAATCATTGGCGGATAAATTGAGAGATATCTCTCTGAAGATAGTCCTCTATGGAAGTTCTGCCGGCGGGACTAATCATGCAGAAAGCGATATAGATCTATTTATTCTTACCCGGGATGTTAAAAAGGTCAAGGATATCATTTATAAGAGCCCTCTTAAGGAAAAGCTTCAGCACATGGTCACTACTCCACAGGATTTTATTAAACTAAAGAAAGATAACGCAGTATTCTATAAGGAAATTTCCAGCGGGATAGTTATTCACGAGGAGAAAAAGTGAGCATTGACTTCCAAAAGGCCATAGAAAATAAACGGATCTTGCATTTTGCTCAAGGAAAAAAGCAGGTCGAGAAAGAACTTCTGGAGGCCGAAAATGATTTGTCCGAGGCGCTTAATAGGTTTGAGAGCAAGAAATACAAATACGCCACTATTACCGGTTACTATTCAATGTTCCATTCTGCAAGGGCCCTTATTTACTCAAAGGGATATCGTGAGAAAAGCCATTATTATTTGCTGGTTGCTTTAAACAGCCTTTTTGTGGACGCAGGCCTCTTATCTAAGGAGATGACTTCAGAATTTCATGATGCCATGGTCCTACGCGAAGACGCTGATTATCACGGCAACTTTACTAAGGAAGGCGCGGAAACGGTACTGAAAGCAGCAAAAGAATTCTTGGCTACTGCTAAGACTATCTTAAAAATCAAATAACTTTGGTTAAGGGGGCACACACACCTTAATTCCCGACGCAGTAGATTGTAATCGTAAGTGCAAATAAAAAAGCTCCACAGATCGTAAAAAACCTGTTATTTTGTAAGTGC
>CAYNRN010000045.1:0-5752 GCA_964399915.1 uncultured Planctomycetales bacterium | reverse complement strand
AACCCCTGACCCCTTGCATGCCATGCAAGTGCTCTCCCAGCTGAGCTACAGCCCCGCGATTATTCCATTAGAGATGGCGCAGCCCCGGCCATTACTGTTTATCCCAATTGCGAAGGACAGCCCCATAATTGTTATTGACCTCTGCTATTTTAGAATATAAAATAACTTGCGTCAACCCCGTTAGAAATGCCCTTTTGTATATTAGCATAATTTCTAACGGGGTCAACCTCTAATTGACTACGCCGAGGTGGTGGAATGGCTTACACGTCGGTCTCAAAAACCGATGAGCGCAAGCTCGTGAGGGTTCAACTCCCTCCCTCGGCATATAATTGAAGGGTTCTCCCGCCAAGCTATTTCATAGCGGGCGGGATCCCGCTGGCGGAATTAAGCATTGCAGCGGGAAAGTCCCTTCTCCGGCATTTTATCGGCTATAATACGCCTGGGGTAAAACAAATGAAGCAGATAAGGCTTAAGCGTACTCAACGCGGCTTTACCCTCCTGGAAATACTTTTGGCTACGGGCATATTGGCTTTTGTGCTCTGCGCGCTGCTGTTGACCTATGTTTCATGCCATATCCTAAGCGCTACTTCTAAAAACCTCAATATCGCAACCAACGCCGCCTTAGGCATGCTTGAACAAATCCGCAGCACCGCATTTAACCGCATATACGACGATTATAACGGCCTGAATTTTACGGTCAACGGCCTGCCGCAAAGCTTGGGCGTAGTCTATGTCAATGACGATAACCCCGAATTGCTTAAGGTAGCAATCAGCATCTCCTGGCGCCAGGGCAACCGCATTATCGGCGCGGACAAAAACTTAAACGGAATAATTGACGGGGCGGAAACCGACGACGGAGACGGCATAATAGACTCTCCGGTACAGTTAATCACTAGGATTGCCAATAGGTAATATCATGAAAACAAAAGGCTTTACCCTTATAGAGATTATCGTTGCCTGCGCGATTTTTCTTATCCTGATGCTGGGGGTATTCCAGGTGATGGATATCGGTAGGAGCGCCTGGCACAGCGGCGATGTATCGGTTGAACTACGCAGGGAAATAATCCGCGCCTTTACCCGCATGGAGCGCGATTTAAAAGAAACCCGCGCCTCGGAAACCTCTCTTTCCAGCGGAGCATCCAGCCCAACGCTTACCTTTAAAATACCGCAGGATAATGATAATGACTCAACCGTGCTGGATTCCGCAGGCAGCGTAGAATGGTCCGGAAATATCACCTATTCCTTAAACGGCTCAAATCAGATAATCCGGGCTGATCCTTGGGGAGCGACATCGGTTTTGGCAAATAACGTAACTGTACTGCAATTTACTAGGCCCCTGTCGCTTGTCGATATATTACAGATAGATATTACTGTAAGCAAAGTTTCCGCTATCGGCGGACAAATGCAGGATAGCGGGCAAATATTAATAAAAATGAGGAACTGATGATGAATAATAAAGGCGTCGCGCTGATTGTAACTTTTTTTGTAATGGCGGCCATGCTTGTCTTTGCCGGAGCGTTCGTAACCGTAAGCGTAAACCAGAATATCGCAGCAGATAGGTTTAAGAGAGAGACAAAGGCATTCAACCTTGCGGAATCCGGGCTTGACCAGGCAATTGTCTGGCTAAGGGCGCAAAGTTCTCCTCCTGTAGGAAACCGTACCAACCCCTGGGGAGGAGTACAAACTTTAGGAGACGGCACTTACAGCGTGGTAATCACCGACCTGGGATTAATCGGCGGCTCAGGCAATGTCAGAAGGTATAAAGTTACTTCTACCGGCGCTATCGGCAACCTCAACCGCATATTAACTAACTATGTGCAGGTAGATAATTACGCGCGCTACCTCTGGTTTACTGACCGGGAAAGTTTTGACGGAACAACAGTATGGTTCTGGACGCAGGACCGTTTAGACGGCCCTACGCATACAAACGGACACTTCAATATCTACGGCAACCCGGTATTTGAAAGCGAAGTGCGCTCAGTGGACGATTATATAAGGTTTTATAATAACGGCAATAACATCAACCTTTCGCAGAGCACAAACCCTCCTTATGACATCCCGGATTTTCAGGAAGGCATTACCCTTGGCGCCGAACCTACCACCATGCCGAATCAAGCGCTTAGCCTGCGCGCGGCAGCTGCAAGCAACGGCGGCTTATGGCTGCGCGGAGATTCCACAGTCGTGCTTAATAACGACGGGACAATGAACGTAACTAACTCCCGTAAACACTGGACAAACCAGAACATGCCGATACCTGCAAACGGCGCGCTTTTTGTTAATAGCGGCGCGCTTACTATTTCAGGCACGCTCAACGGCCGGCTTACGGTAGGGGCAAGCAACGACGTGGTCATCCCGAATAACCTGATTTACGCAGACGACCCAAGGACAAATCCTGCTTCCAATGATACTCTGGGGGTAATATCCGAAGGGGATGTAGTTATAGACGACAATGCCCCCTATAACCTGGAAATTGACGCCTGCACAATGGCGTTGAATTCTTCTTTTATGAGGGAAAACTGGTGGGTAGGCCCTGCCAAAGGGACACTTACGGTTTTAGGCGGTATCATCCAGGACGAAAGGGGGCCGGTAGGCACTTTTAACGGCTCAACCGGCCAAAAGGTAAGCGGTTATTCAAAAGATTATACTTATGATTCACGCCTCCTGGGCTCGCCTCCGCCTTTTATGCCTACTACCGGCGATTACGTCACTTTGTCCTGGGAGGAAAATTAAATGAAATATAAAATATTATACGCGTTGTTATTTTGCTTTGCCGCTTTAATAATCATCGGGATATTGCTTAACCTGCGCCTAAGAAAAGAACTCCAACCGCAATCCATAGAGACAACCGTTTCTGTAGAGGAAAGCATTGTGCCTTTTGATATGCCGGCCTGGGAACCAACAGCGACTCAAGCGGCTTTACCTGCCGGCATTACCGTAGTAAAGCCGGCAATAAAAAAACCCGAACTTTCTCCCGCAGAAAAAGAAAAACGCAAAAAAGAAAAACAAAAAGCTTCCTCTGCCGCGCAGGAGAGTGCGCCTTACGTGGCGCCGGATGAAGACGAAGGAAACACCCCTGCCTCTTCAACTGTCAAGCTTAACAAATACCCCTCTGAAATTGAAAACAAGGAAATGAATGAGCGCGGGATAATAATGTGGTAGGCGTTACTTCTGTTTTTTCGCGGATTTTCTAATCATTACATTTTTATTGAGATAGGGTATAATCGCGCGGTAAATGCGGCTGGCGACCAGCTTATATCCGTCGCCGTTAGGATGGATAAAATCGCTTTTTAGCGGCGGGCTGGCGATGATCCGGCTTAAAACTCCCGGAATAAATATCGCGCCCTTTTTATAAGCGACCTTTTGCAGGGCAATCCGGTAGTCTCTGAGGAACGGCCCGGCGCTGACATCGAAAATCGCCACCATCGCGCCATTCTCCTGCGCCTGCTCAATCATCTTTTCGATATTTGATAAGGTTTTCTCCTTGGATATCTTTCTTAAAAAATCATTTCCACCCAGCTCAATCACTACTAAAAGCGGATTTCTCTTTAAGACATCGGTGTTAAACCTTTTTAACCCTTCAACGGAAGTATCGCCGTCAACGCCGGCATTTATCACCGGCTGATTGAGCATCTTCGCCAGGCCAGAAGGATAATCTTCGCCGGACTTGGCTCCGTAACCCCAGGTAATGCTGTCTCCGAAACAGATGATATTCCCGCCTTTTGAATCGATATTCTTAATCTCAGGCCTGCCGAACGCTATTAAGCCGGCTATTCCCGCTGCGGCAAACGCTACTGCCGAAATCATAACCGTATTCGCCTTAATCTTTAGCATATTTCAGCCTTAATTGCCCGCAGGCGGCTTCGATATCGCTGCCGCGGGAAACCCTGAGCGTCACGGGAATCCCCTCTTTTAAAAGCTGGCCCTTAAATGCAAGTATCTCTTTTTTATCCGGCGGCATAACCCCGCATTCTTTTACCGGGTTTGCCGCGATCAGGTTGATTTTAACTAACCCAAGCCCTGTCAACATTTTACTTAAATTAAATGCGTTTTGCAAATCAGAATTTAGGCCATTAATCAAAATATACTCAAAGGTAACCTGACGGTTAGTTTCCTTAATATAACCTTTAAGGCAGGCAAATAAATCCTTTAAAGGGTATTTTTTATTTATTGGCACTATCCGGCTGCGTGTTTTATCATCCGCGGCATGCAGGGATACGGACAGTTCTATCTGTAGGTCTTCCTGTGCCAGCTTTTTTATCCCCGGGATAATCCCGCAGGTAGAAACGGTGATCCTGCGCGCGCCGATATTAAATCCCTCCTTTGAATTGATAATCCTGATCGCTTTTAAGACATTGTCATAATTATCCAGGGGCTCGCCGCTTCCCATGAAAACGATATGGGTGAGCTTTCCTGCCGTAGAGTTATTCTTCAGGGTTAAAACCTGAGAGATGATTTCTCCTGTTGTGAGATTCCTCTTGAAACCGCCGAGCGCGCTGGCGCAAAAGCTACAGGAGAATTTGCAGCCGGCCTGGGAAGAAACGCACCCTGTAACCCGGTTCCCGGAGGGGATAGAAACGCATTCAATCAGGTTCCCATCGTCGCCGAGCTCAAGCAGGAATTTCTCCGTGCCGTCTTTAGAACGCCTCACCCGGGCTATTTTTAAAACGGATAAAGAGTATTCCTTCTCAAGCTTCCTTCTTAAATCAAGAGGTAAATCGCTCATCGATGCAAACCCGCCGGAATTTTTTTTATACATCCAGAGGAATATTGACCGGGCGTAAAAACGGGGAGCGCCTAAAGAAAGAAGTTCGTCCTGCAGTTCTTTGAGGGTAAAATCCTTTAAGTCTTTAATGGCCTGCCTCTTAGTATTTCTTTATCAATTTTTCCAGCCCGGTTTTTAGGAAGCTCTTTGGCAAACTCAAAGTAATGCGGGATTTTAAAGTGCGCAAGGTGCTGGCGCAGAAAATAACGTAAGCCCTCTGCGTCAATCTGCTTATTCTCTTTTGTGACAATGAACGCCATGGGGACTTCTCCCCTTAACTTATCCGCTACGCCGACAACTGCCACTTCGGCTACCTCCGGGTGTTTGTGGATCGCTGCCTCGACCTCCGGCTCAAAAACAATTTCGCCTGAGACCTTAATCATCTCTTTGATCCTTCCGACAATGTAAAGGTTCCGCTCAGCATCAAATCTTCCTAAATCGCCGGTATGGAACCAGCCATTGCGGATAGCCTCCCGCGTCAATTCCGGGTCTTTATAGTAGCCGTCAGTAACCACCCAGCTTTTCACTGCTACTTCGCCAACCTTGCCCTGGGGCACCTCTTGACCGTCATCATCCATAATCTTTACTTCAATCCACGGCGCGGGACGGCCAACGCTTTCGATTCTTTCCGACCCTAAAGGCAAGACTACTGTCGGAGCATTAGTTTCGGTCAGGCCCCAGCCGTTTAATAAATGGGCCTCGGGGCAAAATTGATGAAATCTACGCAGGGCATCCGGCGAACTCGATGCGCCGAAGGTAACTATCCAACGCAAACTCTTCAGATCAAAGGTCTCAAATTCCTTTAATTGCAAAAAGGCGTAATACATCGACGGCACAATCCAGAAACAGGTCACCTTATATTGCTGCACGTTTTTCAGGAATTCAAGCGGAGAAAAACGCTCCATTAAAACAACGCTGAGGCCGAAGGAAACGCAATTCTGCAGGTAAATTAACCCGCCGATATGCGAAAAGGGCAGCGCGCAAAGGGCG
>CAYNRN010000044.1:0-6396 GCA_964399915.1 uncultured Planctomycetales bacterium | reverse complement strand
GCCAGCTTAACTGCGAGTCCGACAGGACAAGCAGATACGAAAGTAGGGGCTAGTGATCCGGTGGTTGAACGTGGAATCGCCATCGCTCAACGGATAATAGGTACTCTGGGGATAACAGGCTTATCGGGCTCGAGAGTTCATATCGACAGCCCGGTTTGGCACCTCGATGTCGGCTCATCCTATCCTGGGGCTGAATAAGGTCCCAAGGGTCCGGCTGTTCGCCGGTTAAAAGGGTACGCGAGCTGGGTTCAGAACGTCGTGAGACAGTAAACTGACCGTTGCTGTCTATAAATCTGGCTATTTGCTGGAAAATCTGAGCATCCCATTTTACTACTTGACGATTTAGTCTCTATATGAGATAATAATTGTTAGGAGTGACAAGAAATGGGTGCAGACAATCAGCAGGAAAGGCCAAGCGGGATAGCGTCGTATTACATCACCGGCTTTGTTGATGGAGAAGGCTGCTTCTCGGTTACAATACAGAGAAGCAAGAATGTGAGGCTTGGAGTTCAGGTAATACCGGAATTCCATGTTTCACAACACCAAAACAGAACTGAAGTTCTCGAAGCGATAAAGGAAAAATTTGGTTGTGGATATATTAAACCAAATGATCTGAATAATCCGAGAGATATGACTTCAGTATATGTGGTGCGTAATATCAGCGATCTCCGGAATAAAGTCATACCGTTTTTCAGGAAATACCCATTCATTTCGATAAAAAAGCACGATTTTGATAAGTTTGCTAATGTAGTCGCGATGATGGGCGATGGCAAGCATCTTGAGAAAGACGGTTTAGCGAAGATACTGAAAGTAGCATTTTCCATGAATTTTTCTGGTAAGTATCGAAAGCTAAAATTAATCGATGTGCTATCCTGGTTGGAATCTTCAGAGACTGTACGCCAGAATTCGCTTAAATCGCGGATATGATACAGTCCGAACTGCATAGCGATATGCAGAGGTTTCCGCCAAAATATCGGCGGGTCCGCCACGTCTTGTGGCGGAGATAGAAATATCAATCCCTCTATAAAAACAGAGAGTAACATTATTGTCGGTCTCTATCTGATGTGGGCGCAGGATACTTGAAGGGGAGTTCTCTTCAGTACGAGAGGACCTTGAGAAACGAACCTCTGGTGTTCCGGTTGTCCTGCCAAGGGCAAAGGCCGGGTAGCTATGTTCGGAAGGGATAAACGCTGAAAGCATCTAAGTGTTAAGCCCCCCCCAAGAATAGGTATCCCAATAGGCTGGTCGTAGACTACGACCTTAATAGGCGCAAAGTGTAAGACTCGTGAGAGTTTTAGCTAATGCGTACTAATCAGCCGATTGGCTTGGCCTTTAATTCTTAGCTTAATTGTAGTTTTACCTGTATGTATGTTTGTTGTCGAGATTTTGGCGTGCTTATACTGGAGGGGAAACACCCGTTCCCATTCCGAATACGGAAGTTAAGCCCTTCAAGGCCTATGGTAGTGTACTCGTAAGGGTATGTGAGAGTCGGTAGGCGCGCCTTTAATTAAAACCCACTGTTGCTTTAAGCGGCAGTGGGTTTTTATTTGAACCGCTTAGCGGGTCCTGCCGCGGGGTGCGCCCCTCGGCAATATTGCCTCGGGGCATCACCCCGCGTCACCCGCTAAACAGTACCTCAGGTGTTTTTTATTATGGATTATTGGGTTAGGTGGTATAATATAAAGGCACGGGAGGTTAAGATGGAGAATAAAGGTAATTGTTGTATAGTCAGCACAATTTTGCGGGTTATAGGGGTATTGCTGCTTTTGGCAGCGGCTTTTGATATCTTGCCGCTGGCTGACAACCAGGTCATCTTCATAGCCATCGCCTGCTTTATTATTGGCAGCGCGATTAGAAAAATACAAAAAGGCTCGAGTACTTGCTGTAAATAAGGAGCGTTTCTATTCCTATTAATCCCGGGCTTGAAAGGGCCCGGGATTTTTTGTTGCTAGCGCCCAAGCGAAACCGCTTGGGTTTTCTGCTTTAGTGTGCTATAATAGGTTATGAAAAAAATGAGGACCTCGCAAAGGGGCAGGAAGTGTAAGCACCGCAACTGTAAGCACATCTTAAGCATCTATAACCACGAAGAGTATTGCCATATCCATCTCGGCCGCGGCGACCGCACAAGCAAGCCTAAGAATCGATAAGGCGACAGATTATAGTAGAAGAAAATGAGACATTTGTTGTCAGTAATAATCCTGACGGCGATAGGCTTAACAGCCTGTTGTCCTCTAAGAGCGGAAGGAGGCACTGCGATGAAGATAGCCAGCCCGGCATTTAAAAATAACGAATATATGCCTGCCAAGTATGCCTGCGAGGGTGAAGAGATTAACCCCGAACTTGTTATCAGCGATATCCCTAAGGGGGCAAAAAGCTTAGCCCTGATTATAGATGATCCTGACGCGGCGATAGGAGTCTGGGTGCATTGGGTAGTTTTTGATATCCCGTTAACCACCCGGATAGAGGAAAATAGCGTTCCCGGGAAGCTCGGTATTACCAATTCAGGCAAGAGAGATTATCACGGTCCATGCCCGCCATCCGGCACTCACCGTTACTTTTTCAAGGTATATGCCTTGGATACACTGCTCAATCTAAATGAGGGGGTCTCTAAGGGCGGTCTCGAGCAGGCGATGCAGGGCCACATCCTTGATAAAGCTGAGTTAGTCGGCCTTTACAAACGCCATAAATAAGAAAACGTTTTCTTTTTATGCTGATTTTGCCTTGAAAAGGCGTCTTTCAAGTGCTATGCTTTTTCTGTATCAATAAAAATAGAGATGAAAGACTTTTCGGGAGTAGAGGATAGGAGAAAGTACCTACGCTTACGGGCAGTGCTTTTTGTCTGTTTTACGCTCGATAAGAGTTTTTATATCCCGAGTCTATCTGAAGAACAGGAGATTGAAGCCTCTACTATTGATATCAGCCAGGGCGGTATGGCTATTGCCACAAGATACAATATCCCAGCTAAAGCAATACTGCATATTAAATGTTTGCTTTTAGGAGTCGACCGGCAAGGGGAGATTTCTTTCTCGAGGCCGGTTGAGGTAAGCGGAGAGGTACGTTATTCCGAGGCGATTAACTCAAGTGCTTACCGTTTGGGTATCTCTTTCACTGATATCGACCAGGAGCATAGAGAGCAGATCGGTAACTACATCTCATCCATCTCAATGGGCACGGTATATCCCTGCGTACAGCCCAGATAATCCACCCTCAAAATAGCTTCAAATAATCAAAGATAAGATAAAATAAAAGCCCCGATATGCTCGGGGCTTAGGTGGGTGTAAGGCTCATGCGGCCTTATCAACCACGCCTCTCTTTTTATCTATAAGTCCTAATAATAGTATACACATTAATGGGTTAAGTTTCAAGGGGAAGGCGTAATCTTAGGAAAACGTTTGCAAAGATCTTGGAATTATTGTCTCCCCGGGTTATAATAAGTCCCGATAAAGGAGCCAAAATGAAAGCCAACTCTCTCTGCTTAGGCGCGCTTAAGTTAAAATCCAACCTTATTCTTGCGCCTTTGGCAGGGATCTCAGATTTGCCTTTCCGCAGGCTGAACCGCGCCTTTGGCTGCGAATTAGCTTTTACAGAGATGCTCAACGTTCGTTCGCTTAGCCATAAGAGCAAAAAGACCATGCAGATGCTTTCTACGGATTCCCTGGACAGGCCGCTGGGCGTTCAGATTTTAGGCTGCGAAGAAAAATATATTATTAAAGGATTGGATGTGCTTTCAAAATACCGCTTCGATATCCTGGATTTTAACGCGGCCTGCCCGGTCAGGAAAGTAGTGCGCAGAGGCGAAGGGGCGGGGCTCTTGAGAAATCCGAAAAAATTGGCTAAACTGCTGAAATTGGTAGTAAGGCGCTGCCGGGTGCCGGTGAGCGTAAAAATTCGCTCAGGCTGGGATAGGGATTCAGTTAACGCAAAAGATGTGGCATTGCTCTGCGAAGACGCCGGGGCAAGCGCCTTATTTATCCATGGCAGGACAAAAGAGCAGATTTACAGCGGAGCAGTTGATTACAAGATTATCGGCATGGTAAAAAAAGCAGTCGGGATTGCGGTAATCGCCAGCGGGGATATCTTAAGCCCGCAATTATCTGCGAGGATGCTTAAGGAAACCGGATGTGACGGATTGGTGATTGCTCGCGGTTCCCTGGGGAATCCCTGGATATTTAAGCAGGTAAATTCCTACCTGAAAAACGGCGAAATTATCCCTATGCCTTCTAAGGATGAGATCATCAGGACGATGTTGTTGCACCTTGGCCTCTGCGTAGACTTTTACGCGCAGAGGGTGGGAGTAATGATCTTCCGTAAGTTTTTCGCCTGGTACACAAAGGGTTTCCGTAAGGTCAGGCAGCTAAGAGAAATATCTTCGCGCGCCAGGACAAAAGACGAGATGATAGCGATAATCAAGGCCTGCGCAGGCGGTATAAATGAAAAATCCCCGCTTGCAACGGGGATTATCCATAGGTGATAGGCCTTAACAGCTTTCGCTATCTTGCCATCCTCCTGTCGTATCTTTCAAGTAAAGTATGCCATAAATTCTGACGGAATTCAAGTCAGAGCGGGCTTTATCTCAATCAGGTAATATAGTATAATTGATTAAATTATGAAAAAGCCCCTGGAGAAACCCGTCCGTTACCTTAAAGGCATAGGCCCCAAGCGGGCAAGGCTGTTTAACAGTCTTGGCATTGAATCAATAGAAGATTTGCTTTATTACTTTCCTTATAGATACGAAGACCGCACTAATTTCCTGCTTATCAAAGATCTTTCGGAAGGTTCTCTAAGCACGCTTAAGGCAAAGGTTTTCTCCGTCAGAGAACGCGTTTCTTTACGCCGCCGCAATTTCAAGATCATTGAAGCTGTTGTCGGAGATAATTCGGGAAAGATTCTCTGCGTATGGTTTAACCAGCCGTATCTGAAGAATTACTTTAAGCCGGGGGAGGAGGTCATACTTTACGGTAAAGCCCAGCATTACGCAGGGAAAATGCAGATTAATTCGCCTGAATTTGAACTTATTGATTCCCGGGATAGCGATTCTCTGAACATAGGCAGGATTGTGCCGGTATATTCTCTGCCGAAAGGGATGACCCAAAGGGTATTCCGTTCAACCGTAAGAGAGGCGCTTGACGGAAGTCTTCCTAAATTGAAAGATTTTCTCCCCTTTGATATAAGGTCAAGGAGCGCACAGATTAATCTAGCTAAGGCCCTGGCTAATATCCATTTTCCCGATACCCTCGAAGGGCAAAAACAGGCTTATGAGCGGCTATCCTTTGATGAATTTTTTATTTTCCAACTTCCTCTGGCATTAAGAAAAGCCAATAAAAGCGGCAAGCCAGGGATCGCGCATAAAACAGACGGCAAGTTAACCGACGGATTTATCTGCAGCTTGCCTTTTGAATTTACCGCCTCTCAGAAGCGGGTAATCGCGGAGATAAAAACCGACATGTCCAGGCCCGTACCGATGCAGAGATTATTACAGGGAGATGTTGGCTCAGGGAAGACTGTGGTGGCTACGCTTGCCGCAATGATCGCCGCGCAGGGAGGGTATCAAACGGCATTTATGGTGCCGACGGAGATTCTGGCTAATCAGCATTATGAGAAGATTAGCTCACAGCTGACAGCGTATAGCTCAAAGGTAAAGCAAGTAAGAATAGGATTACTTACAAGTAGTTTGAGCAAAGAAGAAAAAGATAAGATTTACCAGGAAATAGAATCCGGGAAAACCGATTTGATTATCGGCACGCATGCGTTGCTGGAAGGAAAGATCCAATTTAAAAATTTAGGATTGGTGGTTATTGACGAGCAACATAAGTTTGGCGTGGGACAGAGGGCGCTTTTGCCCCGTAAGGGATTTAATCCGGATGTGCTGATTATGACTGCTACGCCTATCCCGCGTACGCTGGCGATTACGCTTTACGGAGATCTGGATATATCCGTGATTAACGAGCTGCCTCCGGGCAGGAAGCCGGTTAAAACCATATGTTTTGACACGGAGAATGTCGGAGAGGCCTATGGTTTAGCAAAGGAGCAATTAGGGTTGGGGTATCAGGCCTATATTATTTATCCGGTCATAGAAGAGTCTTATGCCTTAGACATTGCCGGGGCAAAGAAGAGGTATGAAGAGTTAAAAAAATATGAATTCAAAGATTTCCGCGTCGGGCTGATCCACGGCCGGCTCAAGCAGCCCGAACAGGATGATTTGATGAGGAAATTCAGGGATAAGGAATTGGATATCCTGGTTGCCACTACCATACTTGAAGTAGGAATAGACATTCCCAATGCTACCTGTATGATTATAGAGCATGCCGAGCGTTTCGGGCTTGCCGGGCTGCACCAGTTAAGGGGCAGGGTGGGCAGGGGCAGTGCGGATTCATTCTGCCTTTTACTGGCAGATGC
>CAYNRN010000043.1:0-6685 GCA_964399915.1 uncultured Planctomycetales bacterium | reverse complement strand
CCGTCCCTAATAATCCATGAAATCCCTCTGGAAATTCACGGATAACCTCGGCACATTTAAATCTTATACCGCCCACCTGATTAAAACCCTTTATTTTCCGCTTTGTAATGAAAAAATAATGTCCTCAATTACTCCCGAGTTGCGCGGAGACATTAAAACCGGGCAGGATTCTTTTCTGCTTTTGCCGGCGACACGCCAGGATTTAGTTGACAACCGTTGGTCGCGCAATTTCTGGGTAAATATTGATAAAAATAAAATTTGGTCAGCTACCGGTGTCTCCAAAGACGTAAAACAGATCGCTGCTGATAAATTTCTTCTTGAAGCCGGCCTGCTCTGGCACAAAATAACGCGCGCAAATAAATCTGTCGGCCTGAAGGCGGAAATCCTTTCTTTTGTACCCGCCTCAAATGAACCGGTTGAGATTATGCAGGTTACCCTGGTTAACATCTCAAAACGCAAAATCAGCTTTATCCCCACAGCCGCAGTACCTGTTTATGGCCGTTCAGCCGATAATCTTCGCGACCACCGGCATGTAACCTCGCTTTTGCAGCGGATTACTCTGGATGAATACGGCGTAATAGTCAGGCCCACACTTGTCTTTAATGAGGCAGGACACCGGATTAATAAAACGCATTATTTTGTCTTAGGGTGCGATGGAAGATCTGTTGCGCCGCAATATATTTATCCCACTCAGGAGATATTTTGTGGCGACGCAGGAGATTTGGAAGCGCCGGAAAGTATCCTGAAGAGCGAACTTCCGCAGAAGCGTTCCATCCAGGGAAGAGAGGCAATGGGAGCTTTACGTTTCAGGCGTATTATCCTGAATCCCGGCCAAAGCAGTTCCTATATTATATTAATGGGCATCAGCGAAGACAGGCGCGAGATCCGAAGTATCCTGAAAAAATTCAATAACCCGCAAAAAATCAAATCTGCGCTTGATGTAACAAAGAAATTCTGGATTCAAAAGAGCGGTCTCTTTATCCGAGACGGCAATACCCAAGATTTTAATAACTGGATGCGCTGGGTGAGTATTCAGCCGGTTTTAAGAAGGATTTTTGGCTGTTCATTCCTTCCTGATTTTGATTATGGCAAAGGCGGACGGGGCTGGCGCGACCTTTGGCAGGATGCCATAAGTTTGATCCTGGAAAATCCTAAGCAGGCGCGTACCCTATTGCTGAATAATTTCGGCGGTGTGCGTATTGACGGCACAAACGCCACGATTATCCTTAGGAGCCCGGGCGAATTTACCCCGTTAGAAATATCTAGGAAGCAGAATAAGAAAACAAAATTTCTAACGGGGTTTATCGCCGATAGAAATAATCTTCCGCGGGTCTGGATGGACCATGGCGTCTGGCCGCTAGTGACCCTCAAGTTATATCTGCAAAAGACGCGCGACCTCGGTATTTTATTTGAGCAGGCGCCGTATTTCGGAGAAGCCCGCCAGGGAACAGTATTAGAGCATCTTTTAGTCCAGAACTTAAGGCAGTTCTATAATGTCGGCGCGCATAATCACGTGCGGCTTGAGGGTGCTGACTGGAATGACGGCCTGGATATGGCAGAAGAAAGGGGAGAGAGCGTTGCTTTCAGCTGCATGTACGCGGCCAACTTAGGGACACTTGCGCGATTGATACTTGAAATAAACAAGAAAAAAATACGCATTGCCAAAGAACTAAAAAATTTGCTTCAAAAAATAAATTATAATAGTGCTTCTGCCAAGCGCGCGCAGCTTAAGAAATATTTATTTTCACTTGAGCCAAAGGCTCCGGCCATAAAAGTTGATATTGACAGCAGGGAGCTTGCGGCAGAATTAAAGGAGATGTCGCAATGGATGATGCGCCATATCCGCAAAAAAGAATGGCTGAAAGAGGGATTCTTCAACGGCTATTACGATAATAAAAGTAAGCGTGTTGAGGGTAGAAAAAACTGCGTCTTGAGGATTTGCCTTGCGCCGCAGGTATTTGCGATTATGAGCGGGGTGGCTACCGATGCGCAGATAAAGGCAATTATGAAGAACGTCCAAAAGTACCTTTTTGATAAAAAGCTAAAAGGTTACCGCCTGAATACTGATTTCAAGCAGGAACTTTACGATTTAGGCCGGGCATTTTCATTTGCCTACGGCGATAAGGAGAACGGCGCGATTTTTAATCATATGGTTGTGATGTATGCCTCTGCATTGTTGAGGCGCGGGCATAGAAGAGAGGCCCAAAAGATCTTATGCTCGATTTACGAGATGGCAGTTAATACCGGACGCAGCAAAATCTACCCCTGCCTTCCAGAATACTTTGACGCCGAAGGCCGCGGGATGTATTCCTACCTTACCGGCTCAGCCAGCTGGTTCCTCCTTGCATCACAAAAAGGGGCCTGACCCTTTTGAATTTTGTGGTTGCCAAGGAAGGTTTTTTTGGTATAATAGTGTGTCCTTGAAGGAGAAGAGAGCATGATCGAGCGCTACAGCCTGCCTAAAATGAACAAAATCTGGCAGGAGGAGTTTAAGTTTAAGCGCATGCTTGATATAGAAATCCTTGCCTTAGAAGCCTTTTCAAAAACTGGTATTGTTCCCCGCGAAGCAGTCGCAAGAATCAAAAGAAAAGCCAGGTTTAATCTCAGCCAAATTAAAAAGATAGAAGCCAAGACACAACATGATGTTGTTGCTTTTGTCTCTAACGTAGCCCAATATATTGGGCCTGATGCCAAATATCTGCATTTAGGCCTCACCTCTTCTGATGTCCTTGATACTACCCTCGGCCTTCAGCTTAAAGCCGCTTCAGATATCCTGCTTGATGACTTACGCCTGCTTTCTGTAATCCTCGCCAAAAAAGCGCGTAAATATAAGGATATGGTTTGTATGGGCCGAACTCACGGAGTGCATGCTGAGCCGACTACTTTCGGGTTGAAACTTGCTTTATGGTACGACGAGGTTCAGCGTAATCTAGCGCGCTTAGAAAAAGCTAAAGAAGAGGTCAGCGTTGGAAAAATCTCCGGAGTGGTAGGTACATTTGCCAATATTGACCCGAGTGCCGAGAATTATATCTGTAAAAAATTAGGGCTTAAGCCCGCAAAGAGTTCTACCCAGGTCATACAACGGGATGTATATGCCCAATATATGGCGGTACTGGCGGTTATCGGGGCTTCGCTGGAAAAATTCGCTTTGGAGATTCGTCATCTTCAGCGCACGGAAGTCTTGGAAGCAGAGGAGCCGTTTGGCAAAGGCCAAAAGGGCTCTTCGGCAATGCCGCATAAACGCAATCCCGTCATTTGCGAACGGATCTGCGGGCTTTCGCGCCTCTTGCGCGCAAATGCGCTGGCAGCAATGGAGAATGTCGCTCTCTGGCACGAGCGCGATATTTCGCACTCTTCAGTTGAGAGGGTAATCATACCGGATTCTTGCCTTGCGCTTGATTATATGCTGCATAAGTTTATTGAGGTAATGGAAGGCCTGAATGTCTATCCGGATAATATGCTTGTCAATATCGCCAAAAGCCACGGCCTGATATTCTCACAGCGCGTGCTTATTGAATTGATGAACAAAGGCCTCACCCGTACCAAAGCGTATGATCTGGTGCAAAAGTGCGCAATGAAGAGCTGGAAGGAGCATTCCGATTTTAAATGTAACCTTTCACGCGACAAAGAAGTCGCGCGTTACCTCGATAAACAGGCATTAAATAGGATTTTTGACTTGGATTATTATTTACGCAACGTAGGCAAGATTTACTCCCGCGTCTTTCGTAATCGCTAGCGGGATCCCGCCTGCTATAGGATAGCTTGGCGGGGCGAAAGGCCGGTTTATAAAAGCGGATTGCTATAATTTAATCCCGCCTTTAAACATCTTAAAATAAAATATAAAGTGGTGCAGAGTTGCCCACAAATAAAAATTTCTAAACGTCTGCAACGGCGCAGATGTGGCGGAATATCTATGCGATGAAGCAGGGTCCCCGGGTAAACGCGGGCCTGGTAAGATATTGTTTTTACAATACGGTTTGACCAGAAAGATCATTAGAAAGGAGCAGTTGAATGTCTGCGCAAGATATCGTAATCACCAAGGAGATAATCGAAAAAGAAGGTTTGACGCAAGAGGAATACGCGATGATCACAAAACGCCTGGGCCGTGAACTTAACTATACGGAACTGGGTTTATTTTCGGCAATGTGGAGCGAACATTGTTCTTACAAAAACTCAAAGCCGGTATTGAAGCTTTTTCCTACCAAGGGCAAGCAGGTGATTCAGGGGCCCGGGGAAAATGCCGGGGTAGTAGATATCGGCGGCGGCTTAGGAGCGGTTTTTAAAGTCGAATCGCATAATCATCCTTCTGCAGTCGAGCCTTATGCTGCATCAGCCACAGGCGGCGGCGGATGCGTACGCGATATTTTTACCATGGGCGCCAGGCCGGTGGGGCTTTTGGATTCCCTGCGGCTGGGCAGCCTCAAAAAGGAGAAGGTAAAATTCCTCTTTAAGAACATCATCAGGGGTTTTACTGATTATGCCAATGTCGCGGGCATCCCGGTTTTGGGCGGTGAGATATATTTTGACGAATCGTTTGAAGGTAATCCCTTGGTTAACGCGATGACCGTGGGAATTGTCAAAAATAAAGAGATGGTCAAAGCCCGCGCGCAAGGCGTCGGCAATCTGGTTTTAATCGTAGGCGGGGCTACCGGCCGCGATGGTGTAGCCGGGGCAGCCTTTGCCTCCGCGGCAATTGATGAAGAGGCGAGTAAAAAGAGCTCTGCGGTGGCAATCGGCGACCCTAAAATGGGCAGGTTGTTGAGGAAATCATGCCTGGAATTGATGCAGAAAAAACTGGCTATCGGCATGCAGGATATGGGAGCCGCCGGATTGATCTGTTCAACCAGCGAAACATCTTATAAGGCAGGCACCGGCATTGAAATTGATATTTCGCTTGTCCCGCGCAAAGAAGAAGGCATGAATGCCTATGAGGTGATGCTTTCCGAATCGCAGGAGCGGATGCTGGTGATTGTAGATAAGGATAAGTTAGAGGAAGTGAAAAAAGTTTTTGCCAAATGGGGCGTTCCGGTAGATGTAATCGGTAAAGTTACCGACGACGGCATGGTACGGGTCAGGGAAAACGGAATAGCGGTAGCGGAAGTTCCGGCTGCGGCATTAGTAGAGGCGCCGGTTTACTACCGTAAAGCTGTTAAGCCCAAATACCTTGCCAACGCTAACAAGCTTAATCTCGCCAAGATAAAACAAAAGCAGAATTACAATGCCACGCTAATTAAACTACTAAGCAACCCCACTATTGCAAGCAAGAAATGGGTTTTTAAGCACGGCGACCCGAAAGCAGGTAAAGGGGTATTGCTTGGCCCGGGTTCTGATGCCGGGGTAGCGGCGGTTCCGGGGAGCAGTAAGGCGGTAGCAGCTACTACCGATTGTAATTCCACCTTTTGTTATCTGGATCCCTTTAAAGGCGGAGCAATTGCCGTGGCAGAAGCAGCCAGGAACCTGGTTTGTAGCGGAGCTAAACCCCTGGCGATTACCGACGGAATAAACTTCGGCAACCCAAAAAATCCCGAAGTATTCTGGCAGTTCAAACAGGCTGCTTTAGGTATATCCAAGGCCTGCCGCGCGCTGAATACGCCGGTAGTCAGCGGCAACGTCAGTTTCAATAACGAAAACCCCAAAGGTTCGGTTGACCCCACTCCGATTGTCGGGATGGTGGGAGTAATCAATGACCGCTCGAAAATAACCAGCCAGCATTTCAAGAATTCAGGAGATACGATTATTCTCTTGGGGAAAAATAAGGATGAGCTGGGAGGCAGCGAGTACCTAAAGACGATTTACGGCATGAAAAAAGGCAAAGTACCCGCGCTTGACCTGCGTTTGGAAAGGGGAGTGCAGAAAACCGCACTTGAAGCGATAAATAAGGGCTTGGTTGAATCCGCGCATGACTGTTCCGAGGGCGGTTTAGCCGTGGCTTTAGCCGAATGTTGCCTGGGTAATCCCGCCAGAAAAATCGGCGCTGAGGTTGAGCTGGACAGTAAAGGCATACGCACAGACGCGCTTTTATTCGGCGAGTCTCAATCGCGCATCATCTTAAGCGCGAAAGCCAGGAGTGCGAAAAAGATTATTGCTCTTGCTAAAAAGAATAAGGCCCCGGTCAGCATTATTGGCAAGACAGGAGGCAATAGGCTTAGTATCGGCAATCTTATCAATGCTTCTTTGGGCAGTTTAGCTAAGGCCTGGTACGGAGCCATAGAGAGTTATTTAAAAAATTGACTCTTTTAATGTAAGAAAGGAACGGCCATGAGAGAAGAAAGAAGAAGGGATGATTTTTCTTCCGAAGACCCCTGGAGGGTTTTCAGGATAATGTCGGAGCTTGTAGACGGATTTGAGGTGCTTGCGCAGGTGGGAGATGCGGTTTCCATATTCGGCTCCAGCCGCACAAAGCCTCATGACAAACACTACAAATTAGCCGAAGAAACCGCTTATCTCCTGGCCAAGGAAGGTTACGCGATTATAACCGGAAGCGGCCCGGGCATAATGGAGGCGTCGAATAAAGGGACAAAAAGGGCAAAAGGCCGGTCCATCGGCCTGAATATTCAGATACCCAGCGAACAGAAGCCGAATAAATATGTGGATACGCTTTTGGACTTCCGCTATTTCTTTGTGCGTAAAGTGATGTTCGTCAAATACGCCAAGGCCTTTGTGATTATGCCCGGCGGCTACGGGA
>CAYNRN010000042.1:0-7052 GCA_964399915.1 uncultured Planctomycetales bacterium | reverse complement strand
GTATTTGTAGTATTTGAAATTTGGATTTATCATGGCAGACGTAAAGAAACCGTTAGTAATTATTATTTTAACTCTATCCCTCTCCGCTCTGCTGGCGGTATTCATGCGCTCAAGCCGGCTGGAGCAGGCAATCCACTGGAAAATTTACGAGAAATTGCTTAAGGCGGAAATGTATCTGGGTTCCCCGCCTGCGGCAATAAGAGATATTACGCTGGTAACCATTGACAACCAGACCTTAAGCCGCCTGAACAAACGCTGGCCGCTTCCGCGCTCTGAATTTGCCCGCGCCATAGATAACCTGCGCAAGGCAGGGGCAAAGGCAATTGCCTTTGATTTCGTGTTTTTAGGGGAATCCGCGGCGCAGGAAGAGGACGCCCGCTTAAAAGAAGCGATTGAAAGCGCCAATGTGATTATGGCAACGGCAATCAATGAAAACGGCATGGTTGAGCTTTACAGTTTGCCGGATTTGACTGTTAATATCTCCACGGGTTTTACCACTAAACTTCAGGATAGAGACGGCGTGACCCGGCGTAACCTCACTTACCTTATCAACGAGCGTAAACCCACTGAAGGCCTGCTTTCATGGGAGATGCAGGTTTTAAGGACGGTAGCGGATATTGATATTTCCACCTTAAAAACCAAAAAGGCGTTTGTTTATTTTAACAGCCGCGCGGGAAAAAGATGGAAGATTCCGGTTTCCAAAGACACCAATTCGTTCCTGATTCATTTCCGGGCAAATACGGTTTCTTTTCAGCGCCTGCCTTTTTATCAGGCAGCAGAAGGCGGCTTTGACGAAAGCGCGGTGAAGGGAAAAATCATACTCATCGGACCGGCATCTACGCTTTTAGGCGATATGCACTTGACACCCATCGGATGGCTGCCGGGAATTACGCTTAATGCCAATGCCCTGTTTTGCCTTTACACTCATGATTTTATCCGCGAAGCGCCTTATTGGCTGCAATGGATTTTGTTTGTTTTAGGCATTGTCTTAGCCGGCCTGGCAGTCTCGCGGCTAAGGGATTTTTCCGGGGATTTATTTGTCTTTATGCTGGTGCTCATATTTTTTATTTTGAGTTTCCTCCTGCTTAAGTGCGGGATTACCTGGAATTACGCGTTTTTTCCGGCGCTGGTGTTTGTTTCGCCGCTGTGGGCGAGGCGTTTGTACAAGGCCATAACCCATAAAAAATAGTGGACTTAGGGGCTGATTTATGTTTTAATAACATTTGGTCAGAAAGAATAAGGAGGTTAACATGCGGTTAAAAATTATTATCGGGTCATTCGTAGTTATTGCGCTGCTGGCGTTTTCCACTCTTCTTATTTCTCCCAAGAGCATCAGGATCACGGATGCCACAACTGCCAAAGGCGTTGACGAAAAACTTAAGCCGGTAGCGATTACCAATATGTTCCCGGCGGGGACATCTACGGCCTACTGTTGGTTTGAGTGGGCAAATGCCATGCCTAATACGTCTCTAGTGGCCTCATGGAAATATGTTACCGATGATATCCACATACTTGATTACACCTTTGATATCCCCAGAAAAAGCGGCTCAGGCAGCGTTTCGCTTTCCATGCCTGCCGGCAAAGAGCTGCCGCCGGGTTTATACCGTGTTGACTTAAAAAGAGATAAGCGAAACCTGAGATCGCTTACCTTCCGGGTGCTTGAAAAAAGCTAACCGCTCACCGCTAACCCAATAGACGCATTATCCTGCAAAATCTAACTCAATTTTCCGTAATTATTTTTCTTTACAACCCGATAGCATATAGGTATAATAATTCCCCGTGGCAGTGAAAAAGGTAAGTTTGAGGAAGGTCTGGGCAATTAACCCCTGCACGCGGGTTAAAAAAAGCAAGAAGGCCTATTCCCGCCAGAGAACTAAGCTGGAAATAAAGAGGATAATCGAAGATGAAAAATAAAATTCTGAAAATCGGCTTGCCCAAAGGGAGCCTGCAGGAGGCGACCTTTAAGATGTTCAGGAAGGCGGGTTTCAACATCTACGCCTCCGAGCGTTCATATTTCCCCTCTATAGATGACCCCGAGATCGAGCCGGTGTTATTAAGGGCTCAGGAGATGTCGCGCTATGTCCAGGACGGCGCTTTAGACTGCGGGATTACCGGAAATGACTGGATTCTGGAGAACGGTTCGCAGGTCGTGCGGGTAAAGGACCTGACTTACGCAAAACAAAGCTTAAGCAGGGTAAGGTGGGTATTGGCTGTACCCCAGGATTCCGGTATAAAATCAGTTAAAGACCTAAAAGGCAGGCGCGTTGCTACCGAGCTGATAAACGTCACCAAAGAATACTTCAAAAAGAATAAGGTTGATGTTGATGTAGAGTTCAGCTGGGGGGCGACTGAGGTGAAGGTGAAGGCGGGATTAGTGGATGCCATCGTGGAGCTCACTGAAACCGGCAGCAGTTTGCGGGCGAATAAGCTTATTGAGATTGCTACGCTTTGCGAGTCGACTACCCAGTTTATAGCGAATAAAAACGCTTATAGAGATCCGTGGAAGAAGGCGAAGATGCTTGAGATCTCGCTTTTGCTTGAAGGAGCGATCTCGGCGGAAGCAAAGGTAGGCCTGAAGATGAATGTCAGGAAGAAGGATTTAAAGAGAGTTCTGGCAATCCTGCCGGCTTTAAGGGAACCGACTATTTCGGAATTAGCCAGCGGACAGTGGATTGCCGTAGAGACGATTATCGACGAGAAAGTCGTACGCGTAATTATCCCGAAATTAAAAAACGCCGGAGCTTCGGGGATCATCGAGTATCCGTTGAATAAAGTGATTTATTGAAAGGAGCGAGGCAATGCCTTGCGGCCGGAAGAGAAAAAGAAGAAAAATCAGGACGCATAAAAGAAAGAAGGCGCGCCGTCGCCTGCGCCATCTGAAGAAAAGAGCCTGGGGATAATAAGCTAAGCTTAGACCTTTTATGGCGTGCATGCGAGACAGGGTTGCCTGGGCGGTATTCTTTTGCCTGGCGTCTTTAGTGGTTTTTAGAGGCGAAACTTCCGGGGTAGAGAATAAACGCTCCGCTTATGCCTTAAGCCATTATATCATGGCCGGTATTTACGAGAATAACGGCGATTATGAGCGCTCGGTTATTGAATATAAAAAGGCATTAAAAGCAGACAATCAGAATCCCCAGATCCATTTGGGGTTGGCTTTCAGTTATATAAAAAGAAGCGATATAGCCAAGGCAATTGAAGAATTGAAACTCGCAGCCCAGTTAGACCCGCAGCCCCCTCAGCCGCACGCGCTATTGGCATTGCTTTATTCGACCCAAAATCAAAACGATTTAGCGAAAGAAGAATACGAAATTGCCCTGCGTAATGCATCCCAACTTAATCCGCAGGATGCCGAGATTTATAAGAACCTGGGAATTTTTTATCTGCGCCAGAAGAGATTGAAGGAGGCCGCGCAGGCCTTGAAGACCGCTCTGCAATATTCCGCCGATGATACGGAAGCAAGATTCTACCTGGCTAATGTATATGATGAATTAGGCCAGCGGGGTTCGGCGATAAAAGAGTTAAAAGAGGTATTGCACAGGACCCCGGATTTTCATCAGGCAATGAACTACCTTGGTTATATTTACGCCGAAGAAGGCGCAAGTCTTGATCAGGCCTACGCACTGGTCAGCAAGGCCCTGGAATACGAACCCGATAACGGCGCATACTTAGACAGTCTGGGGTGGGTTTATTTTAAACAGGGTAAATTGAAAAATGCGCTTGCGGAATTAGAGCGTGCGGATAAATTGCTGGAAGACCCGGTAATAAAAGAACATTTAGAGAAAACAAAAGAGGCGTTGGATGCAAAAAATTGAAGAACTTCAGAATAAGGCAAAGGAGATCAGGCGGCTGATCGTCACGATGCTGGCTAAGGCAGGGAGCGGGCATCCCGGCGGAAGCCTCTCGGCAACCGACCTGATCACCGCGCTGTATTTTGCGGTGTTAAGGCATGACCCGAAGAATCCTTCCTGGCCTGATAGAGACAGGTTCCATATGTCAAAGGGGCATTGCTGCCCGCTCTGGTATGCGGTACTGGCTGAGTCGGGTTATTTTCCCAAAAAAGAATTATCGACCTTAAGAAAAATAGGGTCGATCCTGCAGGGGCATCCTGACAGGCGTACTCCGGGCGTGGAGGTTGCTTCCGGGTCGCTCGGGCAGGGGCTTTCGGTGGCTTTAGGCATGGGTTTAGCCGCCAGGCTCGATAAAAAGAATTACCGGGTCTATGTGCTTCTCGGCGACGGAGAAACCCAGGAGGGTAATATCTGGGAGGCGGCTATGGCAGCCGCGCATTATAAGTGTGATAACCTCTGCGCCATGCTGGATTACAACGGTTTTCAGATAGACGGTAAGATCTCCGATATTATGTCTCTGGAGCCGCTGGCGGCAAAGTGGAAGGCCTTCGGCTGGCATGTGATTGAGATAAACGGGCATAATATGAAAGAGATATTAGCGGCTTATGAAGAAGCGGCAAAAATAAAAGGCAAGCCGTCGATTATCGTCGCTTCTACGGTCAAGGGCAAGGGTGTTTCTTTTATGGAGAATGTCTGCGATTTTCACGGTCGCACGCCGACGAAGGAAGAAACGGAAAAGGCATTGAAGGAATTAGAATGATAAATTCTAAATCCGAAACCCGAAACTCTAAACAAATCCAAAACACAAATTTTCCAAACCCAAAACATAATTTTTGAGTTTTGTGTTTTAAGTTTTGAGTTTGTTTAGTGTTTAGAGTTTAGTATTTAGAGTTTATAAAATAGGCAGAGAGACTTATGGCTGAAATGTTTTATCAGCGCGATGTTTACGGCTCAACCCTAGTAGAACTCGGTAAAGAGGATAAGAATATCGTAGTTTTGGATGCCGATCTGTCAGGCTCAACGCGCACCAGCATTTTTGCCAAGGCCTTTCCGGAGAGGTTCTTTAATTTCGGAGTGGCCGAGCAGAATATGATGGCTACTTCCGTAGGCCTGGGGGCATGCGGTAAGACGGTCTTTGCTTCCACTTTCGCGATTTTCGCTACTGGCAGGGCATGGGATCAGGTAAGAAACGGCATCGCCTATAATAATTTTAATATCAAAATTGTCGCCACACACGCCGGTATATCGGTTGGGCCTGACGGCGCAAGCCATCAGGCGGTTGAAGACATAGCTTTGATGAGGGTGATCCCGAACATAAAAATCATCGTGCCCTGCGACGGGCCGCAGACGCGCGAAGCGATAATCGCCGCAGCGAGAACTCCCGGCCCCTTTTACGTGCGCCTGGGCAGGCCTAAGGTCCCTACAGTAGAGAATAAGGGGGAGTTTAGATTAGGCAAGGCGCAGGTCTTAAGCCAGGGCAATGATGTTACGATTGTCGCCTGCGGAGTGATGGTAAATGAAGCGATCAGCGCCCTCGCCGGGCTCAAAGAGCGCGGGGTATCGGCGCGCCTGATTAATATGCATACCATCAGGCCTCTGGATAGTGATGCGATCCTTAAGGCAGCCAAAGAGACCCGCGGCATCATCGTCTGCGAAGAACATACCGTAATCGGAGGGTTGGCTTCCGCTATAGATGAAGTTGTGGCGGAGGATCATCCCACAAGAGTCATGCGCGTCGGCATCCGGAACAGGTTTGGCCAGTCCGGAGACCCTTCTGATCTGATGAAAGAATACAGCTTAACGCGCGCTGATATAGAAAAAGCCGCTTTAAGCTGCGTTTCTTAGCCTCTGCCGCTAAGCTCTCTTTATGCTCCTTAAATCTTACGCAAAGTTAAACCTCTATCTGCAAATCCTGGGCTTACGCCCCGACGGATACCATAATATCAGGACTATCTTCGAAAGAATCAGCCTCTGCGATAAAATCACCCTCAAAAATTTACCGTATCCTCAGATAAAAATCTCCTGCAATAAAAGCAATGTCCCTTCGGGAAGCGATAACCTTGTTTTTAAAAGCGTAAAATTATTACAGAAGAAATTCGGCATAAAAAAAGGGATTTATGTCAGAATCGTTAAACATATCCCCGTAGGCGCAGGCTTAGGGGGAGGCTCGGGGAATGCCGCAGCCGTGCTTTCGGCATTAAACTCGCTCTGGGGCATTAATTTAAGCCGTAGGGAACTTGCCCGTTGCGCAGCAGGCATAGGAAGCGACGTAGCATTTTTTATCCATGATTGTAAGTTTGCCGCAGGGAGCGGCCGCGGCGAGGTGATCAGGCCCCTGAAGCGGCTTGAAAGATTAAATTTATGGCATCTCCTGGTTGTCCCCAGGCTTCATGTTTCAACCCCCCGGGTTTATAAAAAATGGGATCTTCTTAAGGGGGCAAAAGCAACCTTGACGCGCCCCGAATATAATGTTAAAATACTGAAATCGGCTTTAAGGAAGAAAGACCTCCGAACAATCCAAAGGGCTCTTTTTAACGGCTTTGAACCGATAACGCAAAGGATTTATCCGCAGGTTGCCTTGGCAAAAGCCAGGGCCGCTAGGCAGGGATTAAAAACAATTCTGATGTCCGGCAGCGGTCCGGCATTTTTCGGGATAACTGCTTCGCGAAAGAAGGCACAAATACTGGCAGGGCGGTTGAAAAGGACAAGTGAGCCCTGGCAAGTCTTTGTGGTTAAGACAGTTTGATGCCTGCTAAAAAAATCGCATCGGGGAGGGGAGCCAATGGAGATAACCGAGGTCAGGGTATTCTTAAAAGATTCAGCGGATAAAAAACTTAAGGCATATGTTACCGTGACTTTTGACAATGCCTTTGTAGTGAGAAACATCAAGGTGATTAAGGGCTCCAGCGGTTTATTTATCGCCATGCCTTCGAGGAAGGTAAAACAGCCCTGTGTCAAGTGCGGATACAAGAACGAGATGCGTTCTAAATATTGCAACCAGTGCGGTGCTCAACTGCCTACAGTTGTAAGGCCTGCTGCCGGAGAAGAAGGGGCTCCAGATTCTCAGCTTGAGCACAAAGATATCGCCCACCCGATTACCCAGCCTTTCCGGGAATATCTGCAGAAGAGGATACTGGAAGCTTACGAGCAGGAGAAGAAAAAGGCGCCCGTAGTTTAAAAATGTTTTATTACTGGGACGTCGTC
>CAYNRN010000041.1:0-7766 GCA_964399915.1 uncultured Planctomycetales bacterium | reverse complement strand
ATTCTGCAGGTAAATTAACCCGCCGATATGCGAAAAGGGCAGCGCGCAAAGGGCGGTATCGTCGTCTTTGATGCCGCCGACAAAAAGATCCATCGACTTAGGGGGGGCGCTTAACTGCCGGTAATTTATCAAAACTCCTTTGGGACTGCCGGTAGTGCCGGAGGTATAGAAGATGATGGCGTAATCTTTTTCCCGATATAGGCTGCGGGGGGCATTTTTTTCCGCGCCCTCTAATAACTTTTCTAAAGCCGGGCAGCCGGGAACTTCCGCGCCGCAGGTAATCACCGCCAAAGAGGGAAGCCCTGCTTTAATATTATCCAAGGAAATATTCGCCTTGGGCCTGATAATCAGCACCCTGGCCTCGGAATGCCGGCAACACTCTGCAATCTCATCCCCGGTAAGCATAAAATCCAAAGGCACGGCAATTGCCCCAATCGACCAGATCGCCAAATAGCTATAGGCGTATTCCGGGCAGCTGGGAAGATAAACCGCGACCTTGCTTCCTCTGGTAGCCCCTAACCGCCTAAGCGCATCGGCAAAGGCAAAAGCATTATCCCTTAACTGAAAAAAGGATATCAGGTTATCCCTAAAAATTATCGCCGGTTTATCACCGCGCTCTTTAGCTTGTTTTTCTAAAAGTTTTATTGTATCCATTAGCCTTTCTCCGGCTGAATAATAACTTTGACACAGTCTTTACCTTCGGCAACCAGGGCAAAACCCCTGCCTATATCTTTGAGGCCCAGGCAGTGAGTAATCATTTTCTTTACCACAACTTTATTGCGCAGCAATTCTATGGCTATCTTTGTATCGTCGGGTGAGGCGCCGTAAGAATGGGTAATGGTGACGCTATTGCGCCAGAAATCATTTACCGGCACAGGCAAGGTCACCCCGGGCTCGGTAGCGGCAAAACAAAGAATAGTCCCGCCGCGGTCAACCGCCTTTAAGGCCTGGCCAAATGCGGATAAAGCGCCGGTACAGACTACTACCTGCTCTGCCAGCTGGTTATGATTAGCCTTGCGCAGCCCCTCTATTACATCGTCTTTGGCATCTATGGCCGCATCCGCACCTAACTCCAGCGCCATTTTAAGGCGGTAGTCGTTAACATCGGTCATAACCACGCAACCGGCGCCCTGGGCTTTAGCTAATAATAAATGCAACAGCCCGGAAATTCCGCTGCCTAAAATAAATACGCTCTGGCCGGGCTTAAAATTAGCCATTCTTTGCCCGCGCACTACACATGCCAAAGGCTCAATAAAAGTCCCCTCTTCAAAAGAAATCTCATTAGGCAAAATAAATACCCCCCGCTCTACATTGAGAGCCGGCACCCGGACATATTCGGAAAATCCACCGGGAAAATAATTGGTGGTGTGTAAAGTTTCGCAGGCAGTATGGTGGCCAGCGAGGCACCAATGGCATAAGTTACAGGGCACATGATGCGCCACAAAAACGCGCTCTCCCACTTTATATTTTTTGACATCAGGCGCGACTTCAACAATCTCCCCTGTTGCCTCATGGCCTAAAACCAAAGGGGCTTTTTTTAGACGATACCATTCCAAGACATCGCTGCCGCAAATGCCGCAGGCCTTGACTTTAAAGAGGATTTCACCGGCGCTAATATCAGGCTTAGGCCTTTCTTCTAAACGTACATCCTTATTATTATAATAAACCCCTACCTTCATCCTCTTTTATAGATTTCCGAAGCCTTTTTAGGATCCGCCTTTTCATGGATAATTGCTTTTAATGCCTTAGCCATTGCTATGGGCTGTTTATCCTGCCAGACATTCCTTCCTAAATTTATCCCGATTGCGCCCTTCTGCATCCCGTCGTAAACGAATTCAAAGACTTCCAGTTCGTTTTTGCATTTAGGCCCGCCTGCCATTACTACCGGCACCGGGCACCCCTTAACTACCTGATCAAAATCTTCGCACCAGTAAGTCTTGACCACGCGCGCGCCTAATTCCGCGCAGATCCGGCAGCAGAGGCCTAAATAGCGGGCATCGCGTTTCTCCAGTTCCTTACCCACGGCGGTCACCGCCATTACCGGTATCCCGTAATTTTCGCATTCATTAACCAGCTTGCTTAGATTCGCCAACGTCTGTTTTTCATATTCGCTGCCGATAAATACCGAGACCCCTACTGCCTGCACATTCAAACGCAGAATCTCTTCAATAGAAGTAGTGATAATCTCATTTGCCAGGTCCTTGCCGACCATGCTGGTGCCGCCGGAGACCCTCAAGATAATCGGCTTATCAATCGCCGGGTCAATCGCGCTGCGCAGTACTCCGCGGGTGCAAAAAAGCGCGTCAAAATACGGCAGCAACGGTTTTATAGTCTCGCCCGGCTTCTCCAGATTTGTAGTCGGGCCCTGAAAATAACCGTGGTCAATCGGCATAAAAAAGCATTTTCCGTCGGGTTTAATCAATTTCTTTAACCGATTCTCCATTCCCCAATCCATTTTTTCCTCCCCCTTAGAAACCATACCAGTAATTTACCAACGGTTTTGCCTCTTTGGTTTTATCAATAACTACATTCTTCAGGCGCGTATATTCTAAAAACCCCTCCCTGCCCAACTCCTTGCCAAAACCGCTCTGCTTAAACCCGCCATAAGGAAGTTCATTAAAAAACATCCCGTAAGTATTTACCCATATTGTGCCGGCATTGATTTTTCCTGCCAGCTCTTTTGCCTTTGCCTCATCTTTACTCCAAACGCACCCTGCCAGGGCAAAATCAACTGTATTGGCTAATTCTATTGCCTCATCCAAAGAGGAAAACTTCTGCAGGCAGGCAATCGGCCCAAAAACCTCTTCCTGGAAAATGCTCATCTTAGGATTAACATCCGCGAACACCGTCGGCTCAAAAAAGAACCCTTTTTTAAATCCCGGGCCTTCGGGAATTTTTCCGCCGCACAAAAGTCTTGCCCCTTCTTTTTTTGCCTTCTCAACAAAACTTAAAACCTTTTTGCGCTGAGCATCGCTGATCAAAGGCCCGATCTGGGTTTCAAAATCAATACCCGGGCCTAACTTTATGCGTTTTGCCTTACTCACAAAATCTTCGCAGAATCTATCATATATATCGTCTTCAATGAATATGCGCGACATCGCCGTGCACATCTGCCCCTGATTTAAAAATATTGAACAAAGCGAGCCATTGATAGCTGCTCCTAAATCCGCGTCTTTTAAAACAATGCTTGCGGATTTTCCGCCTAATTCCATAACTAATTTTTTAACATTCTCCTGCGCATAACTGATAATCTTTTTCCCGACGGAATTACTGCCGGTGAAAGAAATCATATCTACGCGTTTATCCGCGCATAGCGCCTCTCCGATATCATCTCCGCTACCGGTGATAATATTCACAACACCTTCAGGCAATCCTGCCTTCTGCGTAATTCTAACCAGCTCTAAAGCGCTCAAGGGAGTTAAGCTTGAAGGTTTAAGTATGATGCAGTTTCCCGCAGCCAATGCCTGGCTCAATTTCCAGCTTGCGATGATCAAAGGATAATTCCATGGCACGATCAAAACTACTACGCCAAGCGGCTCTCTTGTCAATGTCGCTTGCGCGCTTGCAATCTGCGTTGAAATGGCAATATCTTCGGACTTTAAAAACCTTTCCAAGTTTTCGCCAAAGAACTTAAAGCTCTCGGCTGCCGAAGGCACGTCCATAAAAGTAGTTTCTTTGATGGGCTTACCCGTATTCTGCGATTCAAGGCGCGACAGCTCTTCGGCTTTATCCAGGATCCCCTGCGAGATCTTCAGGAGATAACTTTTGCGTTCAGCAAGGCTAATCTTAGGCCACGGCCCTCTGTCAAAAGCAAGCCGCGCCTTATCTATTGCTGCCAAAACAGCTGGCTTAGAAGCGCTGCCAAGCTCCTTAATCACTTCTGAAGTTGAGGGGTTGATTATCTTCATCACTTAAAAGGTACTTGTTTAAATATCTCAAATAAACGATTAAAGGGCACATACCACTTGGAAAGTTGCCCTAATTGTCCACTTAACTTCATCTTACCCTGCGTCACCGCCACAAAAGAGTTTAGCTTCCCGGCAAAGACCAGCTCCCAGATCTCGCGGGGCGCGGAGATAACGAAAGGCGCATCAGCGTCAAAATCAAGCTTTACTATCCGGCCTTTTTCAAAATTAAACCTGTACGCCTTATCCGTTCCGTCAAGCTTTATTGCCAATTTCACGGTCAAATCCAGCTCCCTGCCTTTTTGCGCGATAAGCTCATCATGATTTACTAAATCCACAATCGCCTGAATGTGCTCGGGGGAAAACATCAGATAGGCCTTATCAGAGGCCAGGTTTTCCTTTAAGCCCTTATCTAAATCATCTAAAATATCTTTTTTAAACAGGCGGGCAACTCCGGCTGTTTTAACTGCCTCTTCCAATTCTTCAATCAGATATAAGGCATGCGCAAAATCATCTGCGACCGAGACTACGCCGTGGTTTTTAATCACTACCAGATTGCTTCTTTTCAGGGCCTCAATTACCAATTCCGGCTTAGTAATCGCCGGGGTTTCCTGCTCTACCACAGGAATATTGCCAATATAGAGCTTAGTCTCAAAGGTCAGGGTTTTTAAATCCGAATAAACGGCAAAATAGGCATTAGTCAGGCTCGGGTGGCAGTGGATCACGACTTTAGCAGGAAAATTTTTATAGACTAAACTGTGCAGGGGAAATTCAGAAGTCAGGCGCTCGGGTTTAATCTCGGCGCTCAAATTGACTTTAAGTACGTCGCCGTAATTTAAGCTGCCTAAAGATGTTCCTGTAGCCGTAACTAAAATATTATCATCGTCTAATCTGGCGCTTAAATTTCCCGCCCGCGCCGCGACTAGGCGTAAATCATACAATTTCCCTCCGATTTTGATGATTTCTTTTTTCAAAGCTTTTTCTTTGCCAAAGATCATCGTTTTACCTCCAGATAAATATGCCGGGTAATCAATTTATCCGGCGTAATATCAAATGCCGGATAATACCCCTTTACCCCTTTTGGCGCCAGGCGCCTGCCTTGATATTCCAAGAGTTCTTTATCCGGCCTGATTTCAATTTTAATTTCTTTTCCGGTCTTGGCAGCGGAAGCAGGAGGGCAAAGCACATAAAAAGGGATTGCAAAATGCTTTGCCAGCACCGCAATCTGATAAGTGCCGATTTTATTTGCGATATCGCCGTTTTTTGCCAGATGGTCTGCGCCGACAATGACTTTGTTTACTTTGCCTTTAGACATCACCGCGGCAACCATATTGTCGGTAATTAATATCGTATCAAAACCCGCGCGCTTTAACTCCCAGGCGCTCAGGCGCGAACCCTGCAGATACGGACGGGTTTCAGTGGTAAAGAAACTTACCTTTTTACCGGCTTTACGGCAGAACTCGCCGATTAACGGCAATTGCCCGCTGATATTACAATGCGTAAGGATTACATCTCCGCTTCTAACAAGCCTGGCTGCTTCCTGCGCCTGCCTGATCCTTGCTTGTTTTAACCCGGCTAAAAATCCATTAATACATCTTTCAAGCGGCGCGTTGCTTTTCTGCCAGCCCAATACCATATCCGTGAGAAACTTAAACGACAATGTCGGCCGGGTATTATTTATTGCTTCGGCGATTGTTTTAAGGTTCTTTTTATTTTGCTTAAGCGCCTGCAGGAATATATAAAATACTAACAGCACCTGTCCCACAGCGCGCGTCTTCATCTCCTTAATAGCGCGGCACGCCTCTTTATAATCCTTGGCCTTTATGTACTCTAGCTTATGCGGCAAAAGCGTCTCATCCAGGATATAAATCATCTTTCCTTGCAATCTAATCGGCCAAAACAGTGGAGAAAACTTCATTTTCCTTCCAATTTCTTAACGGTTTCCAAAGCGATGCTGATTAAATTGCTCTCTGCCATATAATAGAGCGGATTCATAAAGCCCATCTCCCCGGTAATTACGTTATCGCTCACCGCCAGAATCGAACCTGCTATGACATTATAAATCTGCGCAATTGTCAGAATTGTGGAAGATACCATGTCCACGGCAATCGCGCCCTCTTTGCGCTTTGCTTCAACAATCTCGCGGGTCTCGCGCAAAAGTGCATCCGTGGTCCAGACAGTGCCGCGATGCACATTTAAGCCCATTGCCTTAGCAACTTCAAATAAAGTATCCGCGATTTTTTTGTCGGCTTTAGTCTCGAATTTGGCATCCGCGTAATAAGGCGTAACCCCGTCGCCGCGGATTACCTTATCTACCACTACCAGGTCCCCGACTTTAATATTCTCATCCATTGCCCCACAGGTACCGATGCGGATGATATTTTCAATGCCGGCATTGCACATTACTTCCGTGGTAATTGAAGTATCCGTAGAAAACCTGCCGCCGTTTATGCCGGTAATTCTAATCCCCTGATAAGTGCCGGTATACATGGTATATTCCATAAAGGAGAAATTCTTTACCGGGTTTTCAATTTTCTTCATCAGAACATCAAGCCGGTCGCGCGGCCCGGGCACAATCGCGTATCTGCCCACGTCCTGCGACCTCAACTGCACCATGGCAGTTAAGTCCTTGCCGGTCAAATGCACTTCTTTTTTCATCTGCATATCAGCGTCTCCCCTTTTTCTCAAGTTTTTTTATTCTGTCCCAGTTGCGCTTAATCTGATGCGTAGATTTTACTTTCACCTTCCCGAATACATGCGGGTGGCGGCGCTTGATCTTTTTGATCAGGTTATCAATCACATCTTCAATATCAAATTTGCCGGATTTCTTTGCAATCTGCGCATGAAACATTACCTGCAGCAAAACATCTCCCAGCTCATCCTTGATATTATGATAATCGCCGTCTTTTACCGCCTGGATAAACTCCTCTGCCTCCTCCTCAAGATACGGGATCAGCGTCTCGTGCGTCTGCTCCCTGTCCCACATGCACCCTTGCGGGCTGTGCAGCTTCTCGTAAATCTCTTTCAGCTCTATAAATTTCGTCTTCTTGCTCATCTTTCAATCGATTTTAGCGGGTCCTGTCTTGGCTGTTTCCTCGCAGCACCGCTCGCATTTCCCCACCGTGGAAATGCTTCGCTTGGTGTTTATGCTCGCTCGCCAAGACAACTAAAACGAGGGGCACCGTGGCCGCTCGCATAAACAACATGCTGCTCGGAAATCATCCAAGCCACCCGCTAAAAATCGCTAATTAAGTATCATGTCCCCGGAATTCTCACGAAGACCAAGGATGATAGAGCGGATATCTTCATCTTATAAAATATCTTATCAAGCCAAAAGTTAAACCAACAATGCAACCTAAAATGATACAAAAGATATAAAATAAGAGCCCTTCGACACAAAAAAGAGCAAGACTGCCGAGGATCCCCCTTAAAGAACCTTTATATTTCAAATAGGGATGCATCGGAAGCAATAAGAATTGTGCTAATATTCTAATTGGTTTTGGTATGGACTTATTTTTCGATAACGCTAAATATAAAATAACTATAGCTATTGCTGTACAGATTACTAATCCCGGGATAATGCTTGACATCAATTATTCTTTCCTGCGCCCAACAAAAAGCGGACGCATATTCCTACTTGGTAATTCCTGGAACACAATACTTAATTACCCGTCTCGCTACAAATGCCCCTGGCAATGATTGCGAGCGAATGGAGCTTTTAGGCAAAGTAGCTCGAGCATTTTCGGGAATGCCGATGCCAGCCAGATGGCTGGCAATATCGGCACGGCGATGCTGTTTGAGCCCTATTTGCCAGAGCAAATAGGGCGAGTTCAGCAGCCGCCGAAAATGCGAGAGACCTTT
>CAYNRN010000040.1:0-7981 GCA_964399915.1 uncultured Planctomycetales bacterium | reverse complement strand
TTATTGCCTTATCGATCAACGCCTCAAGTTCTCCGGAATCCTTTACCGCCTGAAGCTCTAATCCGAGTAATTCCCTGTCGATATTCGCCATATTTTCAAGTATCGGGTCCCAGATGCTCATCCCGATTAATTTCAGCCTTTCGGCGACTTCCTGGTAACGCTGGACCGCCTTCAGACAGCCGGAGCCCTTTTTGCCGAATACCCCTGCCTCGCCATCGCGCTTATCCACTGCCTCGCCGGTGCCGGTACTGGCCCCTACTGAACAAGAGCCAAGATGGCGTTTTCCGTCAGTTAAGTGGAGTATACTTCTGGTGGTGGGTAAGCCGGAATTGACAAAAATTTCCTGGGCATAGACATAGGCTATCTTAATATCCTCGCTGACCAGCTGGAATTCTTCCTTGACTACTTTATATAGCCAGCGCGCTACCTTGCGGACAATCTGATCTATGCGAACCAGGACCCGGTTAAGTTTAATGTTGCGCTCGTCGTTATGCGGACCGCCGCACTTCATCGCTTCGGCATTCATGGCTAAGGCAAGTTCCGCCTCAATGGGCGGCCAATAAGGAGATTGCGAACGATGGGAGACAACTTCATCATAGCGCGCGTTTTCTTCCCAGGTAAGTATTTCGAGTTCCGCCTTGATCAGTTCCAAGATCCCCCGCTTGATCTTTCCCTCGCCAGAACCGCTACGTTTTAACAGCAGCAGCTCGTTACGGATCTTTTCCAATGTCTCATAATTATCGGTGGTGAGCACACTCTCTATGGCAGCCAGTTGCGCGTCGGAGATTTCACTGATGGTCCCGACCTGGTTCGGTTTAATCAAAGTCGCATTAAATGCACGCTCGCGTTTACCCTTGCGGATCCTCCATCCCATACTTACCACGATATCGTCGGCAACCATGTTTACGGTCTCACCGACTGTGCGGCCATCCGGCAATTTCTTGCGATAGAGCTTCTTCCAGAACGCCTCCTCATTCTCGGAGAAAGGATCCTCAACAAACGCCAGCGGATAACGCCAGACCCAGCGCGTCCAGATATTTACCAATTGCGGCGTAGTCGAGTTCGGGGCGCCGGGAGTTTTCCAAGGCGTATATGATACATCGCCCTTATAGGCATCTACATCGGTAACGCCGATACTACGCAAATATTCCAGGAACATACTGGTCAGGGCGCCGTCTGCACCAAGATAGACATAGGGCTTTTTCTTTAACTCTTCGGCGGAGACTTTTTTATGTCCGGGAGTAAAACCTGCCTGGATGATGGCTAATATCAATACCTGCCAGGCCACCTCTTCGGGGATCTGATATGCCTTCTTACGTTTTATGGTCTCATCTGAGTCGCCTTCGTGAATTTCTTCCAGATAGTACGGCCTTTCCGGGTCCTCTTCGGTCGCAGGATAACGGGCATCGGCGATCCATTCGTAACCGGGGATATCCTTCCAGGATATTGCGCCGTAAGTAAGGTTGCAAGCCTGGCCGCCTTCAGTGGCGCCTCCTTTGTCTAATAAACCCTGGGTACTGCATAAAATCTTCACGATATTTAACTGTATCCGTGCTGCGGCAATACGCTTGAGTTTTTCCGTCTCTTGAGGCGTGCTCCCGCGCACATCAGGGAGTAACATCGACTCCTGAAAATGGAGATTGCCGATGGCGATGACGATGATGTACCCTCCGAGATAACCTTTACCTTTGTCGCGCAAATCTACGTGCACGCCTCCCTGGATCTGATTATTTTCATGTTCGGGCTGTTCGACATCGTAGCAAGTGCCATCCGGCAGGATATAGGTCACCAACTGTTCGCTGCGCTTGGCAATAAAGTGGTCTCTGGGGCTCTCTTCGAGCAGATTCCGGTCTACTGCTACCGCTGTTTCTCCTATTGTCTCTTTTTTCTTTTTCCGCTCGCGCAGCCACTCCTTAAAGGCATCGTCATCGGTTGCGGTGAAGCCCGCGGCAGTCAAGCCGCCAAGACAAAGCAAAAGTACAGCCACCAGTTGCAGGTACTCCGCGGCTACCGGCATACTCCGCTGGAAGATTACGATCAACACTACAGATAACAGGCCAAACGGCAGAAGTACTGCGGCAGTCCTCAGGTCAACCAGCGGCCCGGCAACCCTGTCTACCAGGGCATCGCGGCCTTTTACTTTGGTAGGCACGTTATACTTGCTGGCGAACCAGCCTTCGGAGACCTCTACTGCCGGGAATCTGCCTATGCCGGCGGATACAACCATATATGTCTGCCAAATAAGCTTTTCAAAGAAAGAGGCGATTTTTCTAAAGATGCTGGCGGTAATAACAACGGCATCAAATGAAGCAAATTCTATTTTTTGCTCTTCTAACCATTTCCTTGCCTGCTCTTCGCTAAATTTATTTTTATCAAAACGGTAGGCGTAAATATGGTCCGGGCCCTGCGGGTCAGACTCATATCTGCCAGAAATCACCCGAACGCCGGAAGTTATCTTTTTGGAAGATAAAGAAGCCTCGATGAATTTCTCGGGCTCCTTCTTCTCGGTAGTATCTTCTTTGGCGTCCTTCTTCTCGGTAGTATCTTCTTTGGCGTCCTTCACTCGCGCAACATACTCGGTAGGCTCTGCAAAATGCACCTCTTTTACCTCTCCGCGGTCGATCACCTCGCGGAAGAAGCGCTTTTCAAACCACCCAAAGACACGATGCGCCATTACGGCGCTGCGGGCAATGGGGCTTAAGTGGTTCATCAGGCGCGCCTTCAGGTAATGCCCAAGGACCTCGTGCCTGCCGATATATAACTGCACCGCCATCGTAGAAATAATGATCCCCCTGCCTAGATCTTTAATAAAAAGACCGAACAAGTCGTGGCTGGGGAAGATCTCTTTTAATAAGTAAATGGCCGCGAAGGCAAAGAGGCCAAACCAGGAGAGCAGCTGCTTGCGTGTGACTTTGGGTACTGCCGGATATGCCGGGTCAGGATATTGGCCCCGTGACAACTGCCACATTAATTTCAGATACCTGACGGGATTGCGCAAAAAGCGGCATTGCGTATCGCTTTCTAATCCCTTTTCTTTAATAATTCTGGTTGCCTCGACACTGAGCTTTCCTGATTTGCTCAGCCGCCGGTATTCTTTAATTTTGCGTAAGCCTACCGTCAAAAACGCCAATACTATACCAGCCACAACCGCCCAGAGAAGATGGCGAGGCAAATGCCTGGTGATTACCGCAATAGCCCCGGTCGCTGCTATCCGTGCTAGTAACTGCACTGCCTCTTTTAAAAATGACATATGTACACTCATCAGGTTGTGATTGACCAGGATCCAATGGCCGAAGAGATGATTAAAGCGGGATGATTCTTCGGTAAAACCATAGAGGTAATCTTCGGTGATACCCTCTGCTGCGACCTCCCGGATGACCTGGAATTGCTCCTTACCCTCTGCGCGAGCCATAATGCGCAGTAATAAGCAGGAGGCGATCATGATCGGCTGCATTCCTATAGAAGCTTTACGCAACAACGCTTTCCTCACATTTTCCCTGTTAGCAAGTAGCGCCGGCTCGGTAATACCCTGGCTGTGCCTGCCAAAGCCGATATCGTCGGCGCGGTAACGCGCAAGCAGCCCGCCCTCTTCGGATAACCGTCTTTCTTCATCTAACAATTTACGCTCCACATCCACCAGCCGCGGCAGGTTAAAGATGCTCTGGCCGATAAATAGCGGCGCGATGATCCTGTCAAATGCCTCCACGGCATTCTCGCAGTTCTTGCCTTCATAATCCTCTTCCTTGCCGTCTACCAGGTGTGCCGCTACTTCCAATGTACGGGCCTGTTCTTTGGTGGCAAAACAGCCAAACGGCGCGCATACCTCAAACTCCTCCCCGTCGCTTAAAAGCACCACGACTTTGAGCGTGGGGGCAAAACTATTGGCCAGCAGCGGATAGGCCTTTAAGTCAGCGATGGTAATATCGCGCGGCGAAGGTTTAGGCCTGCCCAGGGGTATCTTGCGTTTAAATATATCCATCATATACTCTATGTGCGAACTCCTGTCCAAAACTTCAACATTACGCGCACCGCCAAAGTCAGCCATCAGCGCTCCCAGCGCTAACGCCAGGGTCGACTCTAACGGCTCTAATTCGTCGCTGGCTGCGTGGCTGGACCTGCCCATGATGATCTGCAGACCCTGGGCACGGGCGGCATCCGCTGCCAAGATAAGTTCGGAAATGGTCCCGACCTGCCCGGGCAAAAGCACGACCGCATCGATCAGGTCGGTGATCTTATGCGCGTAATCCTCTTCAGAAGGAACCTTTAATTCTTCGGCAAGGGAGTGTATCTTCTGGGCGCTGCTATTTAAAAGATTGCTTGCGGCGATGATAACCTTATTACCCATACGTTTTTTGAACTTATAATATCCTTTTATGTCACTGGCTGCAAAAGGATCGATAAATATGCTTACCCCGTAAAGACGGTGCAGGCGTTCATAGATCTCGATCAGCCCGTCGGTAGTGACATCAAATTGGTTATCGCCGCAATTAAAACGGTAATTGCCTGATTGAGTAATATGGTGGTGATCGGCCCAGGCCTTGGCTAACGTATCTGCTCCGGTATCCACGTAAGGAATGACCTGCGCGCAACCGGGCTGGGTCTGCCTGCCGTAAATGGTCAGGTGGTATTTTTCGGATAATTCATTGAGCAAATGATTTATGACGCGGGCTGCCTCTATATCATCTATCTTGCGTTCGGGTTCGTCCTCCTCAACTCCCTGTAATTTTACGGAACCGAACTTAAAGGTAGCGCGTTCTGAACCGGAAGCAGACGGCCCCAAAAAGTTGAGGCCCGGAATAGTCTGGAATAATACCTGTAATAAGTCGCGTGCCGCATGGGCAACGATTTCGCAGGCACGTTGGCCATTTTTCACTACCACAAAACCGAAGTGGAACATGGAAACGCTGGCGCTGGTGCCCTGGCCTTCGATAGTCGCGCGCAACATATGCGGCGCAAAGACAGTCTCTTTACGGGTATCGCCGCCGACCCTGATATCTACCTCGCAAGAATCCATCCGGGAATCAGGGTTTAAAAGGGTCTCTAAAAGCGGGCTGGTAGGCGCAGCCAGTACAACTTCTTTTTCGGCCGGGCCTCCTTGCTCCTCGAAGAATCTGCGGTAGGCGTGGTTGTCGGTTCGATTGACGTCTAAGCCGGTGACGACGCCCAGGGCAAAGCAAAAAGTCCCGATGATCTCAATAACCAAAGGATAGTGGCGCACATGGAAGAAGAGCACGACGATAGATGCCGCAAATTCGATACAACCTATCCACAACATAATCGTGCTTAATTTTTTGGAGAAGATCGGCCCCTTGGCACTGGTGCCCAGATCAAACCCTTGCGTCTTTACCGCCAGGTTCGGTATAAACAGGCCGCCGCTAAATTCCAGGCCCGGATACCTGCCGTAAGGTATAGTAAAGAACATCCTGATATACCAGCGTAAATAACGCAGGGTGCGGCTGCGGTAGTCCTTGTTTAGGAAGGCAGCGGCCAGCAGTTTAATGATCCAGATGATGCGGTTACCGCTTCTCTCCACTAAGTAGGTCTGGGCGTCTTTAAGCTTAAAGGGATTATTATTCTTGGGGTCAAGCCCCTCTTCAACTTTTGATTCTGCCACGCGGATCTGGACATCGGAATGTAAGTTACCCTTTTTGCGGCCTTCCAGATAATGGCCTAACATATGGAAGAAAATCCCGTTATGCCGCACACAGAACGAATTAAGTAACGCCCTGCCTAATCCCCAGGTAAAGAATACCTTGACTACACTATTTTCAATGAGCCCTAAGTTTGCGAGACTGGAAAAGAGTAAGGTCAGGAATGTAAGGAAGGCGATATGAAAACCTAAAAAGCGCTGGGCCAGGGTCCATTCGGATTCTATGCGGCAGCCGTAGCCGGAAGATAACTGCCACATCGTGGCAGGGTTAGCCCGGGGCGGGCCCTGGGATCGCCCGCGGGATTTAAGTAAGAGGTTCAGCAGCAGGTTAAAGGCGCTTATTCCGAAGGCGGAAAATATCAGGAACGGCTGCTGCAGGATAACTCCGCCCAATGCCATGGCCACGGTAGAAATAGAGATGAGTAAGGCCGGCCGTTTGTATAAGGCCTCGACTATAGCAGGTAGCGACATGGGGTTGCCTGCCTTGGCGCGGCTATCCTTCTGAGGATCGGCAGGCATCTTCTGCAGCAGAGGAACTGACCGGACCGGGCTGGAGGCTATCTCAGCCAGCAACGCTGCCTCTTCTTCTTGTAAGGCGGAGATCTGGCTGATTAATTTTGCCCTTGTCTGCTGGGTCGAGATACAGCGTTCTAACCTGTCCTTTAAATGGGCAATTTTGCTCTCGAGAATTCTAATTTTTTCTGTTGCGCTCTGTGCCGGCGCCGTGCCCTTTGCCGGCGAGGAGGCGGCCTTAAGGGCAGCCTTAAAAGTAACTTGGGGTTCTCTGTCGGTAGTATCTTCAATTATCCGGCTGATCCTGGCAAGCGCCCTTTGATTGGCAACGGGATTTTCTCCGTCAACGATGACCTTGACTTTTTCTGCGCACGGTAAAACTAATTTTATTAAGTCGGTTATCATCCGTGCTTCAACTATCCTGCCATCGGAAGTTTCCAGATAGGTGCTGGTGCCTTTAAAACGCATGGCAGTGCGCACAATGGCCCTGGCAAGCCGGGCGTGCATCCCCACAGGATCGCCTATTACCACTTCCCTGCTTTGAGCGGACCGGCCAAAGCGGATCAAAGCAACATCTTCGTATATCTCTCCTATTTCACTCGCCTCGCCTGTGCGGTACCAATTTAAGAATCCGGCAAGAGTAATTCCCCCTTTGGGGAATACCAAGCCTCTTTCGCGGGCAATAATTGTTCCAACCTCCGGCAGCAAGAATAATCTTTTTGCCGGATTGATGCCGCGCGGCTGGGTAAGCAGAGAAATGATCCGGTAATACCTCTGCGTTAATTCTGTATCGGAGATCTGCGTAAGCGGAGGATCTAACCGCAGATAGCCCAGGGGAAAAACAATAGGATTATCACGCGGGTTCTCGGTCTTCGGGCCGTAGATAGTGCCCCTGAACAAAGCCCTAAGGCTACGGTTAAACCTGGCTTCAAAATCATAGGCCTTGCCGTGGCGGACGCGATTAGTGGTAACTTCAAAATCTGCCGCTATCCCATCGTGAATCGCCTCTTCCGGGAAGTCGCAATGTGCCTCTACGCCTGAGCGGAACGCCATCGGCGCAATGGAAAAGCGCATTTCGCCTTGCGCATTCCAGCCGATGACAAAAAGATAGGCAGTTGACGAGGTAAAAGCAAAATGCAGCGCTATTTTATTCCTGTTTTCATTTAAGGCCGCTCTGATCGTTTCTTCTTCACTTACCGGCGATGAGGCCTGAGCCTGTTCTTTCGCCGCAGGCGCGGACTGGCCCTTGCGCGGCAATATCCTGTGCTCTCTAAACGGCCGCAAGATCACTTCCGAAAGGTCATCCGGTATGGGCGGCGGGTCGAATTTATTGGTGAAGCCATAGATGAATTCGGTATGCGGGTCGATATTTTCGTCAGCCCAGTACTCTGAGATGTGCGTCCTGATCGCCTGGATCGCCTCTGCCGCCTGGGCAACATCAAAGGTATCGCTATCCAGGCCTGATTGTATCTCGGCCATTAATTTACGGATGTCCTGCCTGATCTCATACATCTCGATATATTTAGGCATGCGCCCTGCGATGATCCGCAGCATTTCTTCTCTGATCACCTGCCAGTCATATTTACCGTCGCGGCTGGCGATCATATTTAAAAAGGATATTGAAAGAGGCAGGGCCACATTCATCCAGCAGTATTTTTCCTTAACCTGCTGGCAGCCAATTGCGGTATCTCTTCTGATCCGCTCGATTGCCCGCGCATCAGCCTTGACATCACCGGTAAGCAAACCGTCTGCCTGAGCCTGCTTTATTGCCTTATCGATCAACGCCTCAAGTTCTCCGGAATCCTTTACCGCCTGAAG
>CAYNRN010000039.1:1144-8039 GCA_964399915.1 uncultured Planctomycetales bacterium | reverse complement strand
CCGCCGCGTAGATGATCGCGAACAACACCGCCAATAAAAGCCACATCCTTATTTTAAGCCAGAACATAGCGTACCTCCTATTGTCAGGTTAAGATCGAGGTCAAGGTCAAGTTAACACTTCCGCTGTAATCACAAATTTAATTAATGGCTCTTCGGGGTTATCTGTACCGATATAGACATACTGCCGTATTGCCCCGGAATAACCTTTACTGTCAAAGGTAACCGTAATCCGGGCAGCTTCACGCGGAACAAGCAGGCGCTTGTCTACTTCTGAAACCGTGCACCCGCAGGACGTATTCACGCTTGTAATATTTAACGGTTTTTTTGTTTCGTTGGCAAAGACAAATGTATGTTTTACCTGCGTCCCTTCCTTAATTCGGCCAAAATTCCAGGTATTAGCGATCTCAAGCGGGGTCTTTTTCACTGCGGACTTATCCCATGCGGCGCATCCGGTGATTCCTGCAATCAATACCAAACCGATAACCGATAACCGATAACCGATAATCCGCCCCTTAAACATCAACCCCTCCAAACTAGAAATATGCCCAGCGCAAAAAATAACAATGCCATTGCAACCTTGACGCTTACAAGGTGTTTTCTTAAGAACGCCGCAAACTGCCCCGAAGAGACCCCAAGCAGGGCAAAGGCGAAAATTATCAGCAAGGGTATTATAAACATAATATTGTAAAGAAGCAAGTAAGCGAATGAGCGGATTTTTAGAGAGCCGGCTTTAAAAACAAAGGCAATCGTCGGTAAATATACCTGTCCGGTACAAATTGCCTCCAATAAAGATACAATAAATCCGGTGGCAAGCGCCCCGGAAAGAAGTTTGTATAAATTGTTTCCCGCGCCTCCCCGGTATTGATCCCCGATTACTTTATGAATACGGTATTTTATGAAATCCGGCAACTGCAATATCATCGCCGAAGCATCGTTACTTTTCCTGAATTTATATATATCGTAAACAGCCAATCCGCCCAAAGTAATGCTAAGCGCGCCAATCAAAAGGTTAAAAATCCTCACCAAAACCCAAAATCCTCTGATTGCGTAAAGCCAGCTGAATAACCCCAGGCCTAGAAGAAGGTACGTAATAAATACCGCGCATATGAAGGCCAGCCCGATTGCCAATACTTCCCTTTTCCTGTATCCCTGCAATGACAGAAAAGAAACGAAGAATACTATTACCGTGAAAGCGCAGGGGTTTATCCCGTCGATTAAACCGGAACCTGCTACTACCAGAGGCGAAAAAGCGCGGAACCTGGCCAAAAGGTCTACCTGCCCTGAAACCTTAGAAGAAACGGCTTCGCCTCTCAACACTTTCTTTATTGCTGAGGCTAATTCACCCTTTATCTGCGCTTCGCCGCTTATAAGGATACCGTCAAATGCTATTACCGGCGGACGCAATGCCTTTGCTCCGGTTTTTTCCTGTAAAAAGAGCAGCAGCTTGTAATTATCTATCTCTTCCGTATTCAGGTATTCTATCCTGATACCACCCTTAAACTCTTCTTCTATCCCGGGCATGATGGCGCTTTTTACCCGTGTACACTCCCGGCACCCAGGCGAATAAAAAAACTTTAATTCAACCGCTTCCTCTGCGGCAAAAGCAGCCGCAGGCGCAAGGAATAAAATTAATAATAATACTGCCTTTATCCGTCTCATATTTAGCAAATATAATACCATGCCTCCTGAAGCACGGTCAACACCTAAATTAGATTGACTTTATATGCTTTTTATAATAGACTAAAAAACAAATGGCAGCATTAAAGCTAACTCTCCAAAACCGCATCACTACGCTGATGATCATTTCGTCGGCAATCTTCATCAGCGCCTTCACTTTTATCCAGGTAAACAATCAGGTCGAAAACCTCAGGCGCTACAATGCCTACAGAAGCAGCCTTTCTACGATGATCGTCAAAAATAACCTGGAAACGGTGATCAGGGAATCCCCCCCCGAAGAAATAGCGGTTTCTATCCAAGAAAGCGCCGAATCCATGCGTGAGGCAGATATCATAGAAGATATTATCGTCTTTGATGAGGCGGGTAAGGTTATCGCCTCCACTGAGCCTTCCGGATCCGGGGAAACGGTCTCCTATAAAGATATTGACCAGCTGGATGCCCTAAAAGATGCCGCTAGCAGTGATAAGTGGTTTGTTTCCACTGTTGATAGGCTGCGTCAACAGTTAAAAGTGTATATCGCGCTTAACCGCAATGCCGCAGGACCTATTGCTTATGTCGCAAAACTCACTATGCCTATGGCAGATGCCCGACAGGCGCTCAAAGAGGTATATACGCCGGTATTAATCGCTGTAGTTATAGTTATCCTGGCTAATATTATATTTGGGTTTATGCTCTCCAAGGCCATAGTGGGCCCGGTAAAAACACTAAATGAAGTCACAAAGATCATCGCCGCGGGGGACTTAAATATAAGAACCAATATCCGCACCGAAGACGAACTCCAGGAATTAGGAGAAACTTTCAACTTCATGACGGAAGAGTTAGTCAAAATGAAGGAGCGCGCGGAGAACGCAAACCCCTTAACCAAGCTTCCCGGCAATATTGTCATCCATGAACAGATAGAAAATCGTTTAAAGAAGAATGAAAAATTTGTAGTTATATACTGCGACCTGGACAATTTCAAGGCTTTCAACGATAAATACGGAATCGCCAAGGGCGACGAAGCGATAAAATTAAGTTCGGATATATTCAAAGAGGCGATTAAGGCAAAAGGCGGCGCCGAAGATTTTATCGGCCACGAAGGCGGGGATGACTTTCTCCTGCTTACCACCCCTGAAAATACTCAGCAGGTAGCCGATTATATTATCAGCGAATTTGATAAGAGAATACGCGCTCTCTATAATGAAGAAGATTTAAAACAGGGGTTTATCGTCGCTCATGCCCGCGACGGAGAAATTAAACAATTCCCGGTTATGACCATATCTCTGGCAGGGGTGACTAATACCCATCGCCCGATTTCAAGCTACGGAGAAGTCACTAATATCGCAGCCGAAGTAAAAAAGAAAGCTAAAGATACAGAAGGAAGTGTTTTTGTAGTAGATAAGAGGCAGGCTTAATTTAAATCTCATGAAATACTATGAAACGCCGATATATAGACTCGCTAAAAAAATAGCCCCCGAAAGATTCAAAAAGGCCTTTCATTTCTTCCGCATATCCTTAAGAGCCCGTTATCGCGCCTTACGCCACTATATAAGGATCCAAAGGCCGGTAGTACGGACATTAGGCAGGGAATGGAAACCAAACCTAGATATTATATCCCTGCTTATTACCTATGATTGTAATTTAAAATGCCCCGACTGTTATCTTATGGGCGGCCAGCTGCCGGCAAATGATGACCTCAGCCTCAGCCAAATCACGCATTTTATCAAAGAGAGCATCGAAAATAATAAGAAGTGGCGCTTAATATATGTCATGGGCGGAGAGGTAACGCTGCGCCCCGATTTCCTCCGGATCTTATCCCTGCTTATAGATTATAAAAAAAATTATTCTCCCGGCACGACAATAATGGTGCTTACAAACGGCTACGGCCCCCAGGTCAATTCAGTGCTGGCTAAAATACCTCCCGAAGTGGAAATATATAACGACCGGAAAACCTCTTCTTTCAATAAAAAGCATATCTGTTTCACCAAGGCGCCGGTTGACTGCAAAGGGTATAGAAACGCGGATTTTGCCTGCGGATGCCTGAGGACTTCCGCTTGCGGGATTTGTTTAAATAAATACGGTTATTACCCCTGCAATATGGCGGCGCACATTGACCGGGTATTCGGGTTTAATCTAGGATTGAAGAAATTGCCTGCTACGGATAGCGAAATGGTTAAACTGCTTGAACTGTTTTGCAGGTATTGCGGAGGGTTCCTTTACTCCGGCTATAGGATGCCTGCGGGGTTTATGTCGCCTACCTGGGAATCGCGCCTTCAATCATATAAAAACGCGCGGCCCAATCTTACCGAGTATTAAACTTATCCTGCGAAGTTTTCAAAATCCCTAAAATACCGCTCTGAATAATAGCCGCAATAGGCTACCGGCATTCGGGAAAAACGCCGATTTCCTGATAATTTCAATCAATAAACGGCTATGGTTCTCAAAGTCTCCGGCTTCCTCGATTAGAGATCTGTTATCTTTCAGCAGGGCAAATACCGACGCAAGCTCATTCCGGTTGAGCCTGTTATAAACCCCCCTTATCTTAAGCCCTATGCTGATTTCCGAAGCAACCTCTTTTTTCCAAAGATTATCATAATCCTTTAAACGGCCGCTCTTAATGCAAGCAGCCAGTATGCCGGCTGCCTTTAATCCGAAATATAACCCGCCGTAACTAAGCGGCTTTAACTGGCATGCCGCATCGCCTACGATAGCGAGGTTCCTCATTACTGTAGCCGGGCAAATCCCTATGCTTACAAACCCGCCTAATTTTTCCAGTATCCGGCCTTCTATCTTCTCATGCTTGAGAAATTCCTGTAAATCGCTGTAGGGGTTCTCAGAGATTGTTCCGATTCGCACCACACCCGGGCCTTCCGGGACTATCCAGATAAAGCTGGCTTTTTTTAAATACACTTCAACCATATCTTTACAGCGGGGCTTTAGCGCCATGCGCAGCTGCACGCCTTTACAAAGAACTGCTCTCCCGTTATCAAACGCCAGCTTACGCAAAGAGGAATTGGCTCCGTCAGCGCCGATGACTAAATCGGCAAAAAATTCATTTTGGTCCGTTTCAATTATATAGCCTCCGCCGGAATTTTCAAGGCCGAGAAATCTGTTGCCGTAAACGATCTGCAGCCCGCGGCTTAATTCTTTATCAAAACGCTCGCGGTCTATTACAAAAGCAACCCCTTTCCTCTTGATGGCAAATGAATGCCCGTCATAAACAATTAAGGCCCCGTTTATCGTGTTGATAATTGATTTTTTCGGCAAAGGAACAGGGCGCTTATCTTGAAAGAGCCTGCTGCCGACAAGCCCGGTACAATGCAGCGGCCTGCCGACTTCGGTGTGCTCTTCAATAAGCATCGGCTTAAAACCGTAATATTTAAGCAACTGCGCGGTATAACATCCTACCGGCCCTGCTCCGATGACGACGATTTTTTTCTGCATATGATATAAGCTACGGCTGGTAACCGAGAGATCCTGTAATGCGGTTTAAATAATTCCTGGCCTTATCATAATCCGGGTCGATCTGAAGAGACTTCTCAAATTCCCTGTAGGAATCAACCATCTGATTAGAATAGAAATAGGCTACCCCTAAATTATAATGCGCGTCTCCATATTCATTATTGATATCAAGCGCCCTTTTAAACATTTGTATGCCGTCGGAATATTTGGAAGTCGCCCATAACAAGCAGCCTAAATTATTGTAAGCGAAGATAAAGCTGGGATTAAGGCTTATGGCACGGTCAAAATTCCTTAAAGCGGAAGACATTTCCCCTTTCCCCACATAGGCAATCCCGAGGTTATAATAAAACTCCGGCATATAGATCTTTACTTTCTTCAAAGCGTCTTCGCCTGCCCCTATGGCTTCATCCAGCTTGCCGATGCTTATGCAAATGAACAGGTAATTAGTAATGGTAACTTCATCTTCGTAACCATCGTCATAAACCACTTGCAGCGCCTTTCTGGCTTTTTGCAGGGCATCCTCAAAGTTATTCAGCCAGTAAAAACCCAGGCCCATGCCAGCTAAAGACGTTCCGTCGGCAGGGGCGATATCCACCGCCATGACGAAATTATTTATGGCTTCATCGTACTTCTTTTCTCTAAGCAGCTTATACCCCGCAAGGCGGTAAACCTTCGCCATTTCCGGCCTTATCTCCTTGGTAACATGGCGCACGATCGAAGAACCGGGGAATTTCTCTTCCAAAAGCGCTAAATACTGCGCCGCCGCCCCTCTATCATCGAGATTATAAATAGAGATATACCCGGCCTCATATAAGGCGAGATCTGCTATATCAAATGCGGGATATTGCTCAAATATCCGGGCATATTTATCCCTTGATTCCAAATAGCGACCCCCTTTATAATAAGTATCGGCCGCTTCAGCCTGCCCTTCCGCGGCGTATTCCTTGCTTAATTCAGAAAATAAGGCGATCGCCTTTTCCGGTTCGCCGAGAGATTTATATGCCCAGGCAAGGTTGAACTTTGATTTTTTGGCGATCTTAGAGCCGGGGGCCGCTTCTATTGCCTGCATAAAGGCCCTTTCGGATTTCAACAAGTCGGATAACTGCATATACACATTCCCCAGCTCATAATACAACGCCTGAAGCCTTTTTGAATCACGGGAAGAGCGTATCCTTCCTTCAAGCTTCCTGGCGTTTGCCTCTAATTCTTTTTTAGGCTCCTGAAGCACGGGCTTGAAGATCCTGGCATTGAGCTTATCAAAGAAAGCAAGAAAAGCCCCTCGCTGCTCTTCCTTGGCGCGCAGGGTTTCTTTTAAAAAGTAATTTATATCTTTGATTTGCTCCGGGCCTTTGGCAGTAGCAGAAATGTTCTCCGCCATTTCCATAGAAGTAAATTCGCGGGGAGAGAATGTTTCTTTTGCCACTTCTCTAAAGATGGGCACCTTTAACAGCAGCCTGATTCTCTCAAAATCCTGAAGCGTGCGCGCTTCCGCCGCCTGATTCAACGCTATCCTTAAATTGATCAGGGAATGGTCAACTATATAGATATTGTAGGTTGCGAAAAATACCACAAGTAAGGCGATTACGCCCAATACCCTGTAGATTTTTTTGAAAAAGATGAGTGCTGTCAATTTCTCGGGCAAGGAATTTTAGCGCTCTTCGGGCGTTACGGCTACGGGCTCGGTGAACTTCATTTCTCCCGCGCCTTTCTTAGCGGTGGCCTTCTCTTCGATAGTTGCCTGCTTGAGATACCTCGATCCCGGGTCATTAGCTAAATT
>CAYNRN010000039.1:0-1134 GCA_964399915.1 uncultured Planctomycetales bacterium | reverse complement strand
AAATTAGAAGGCATCCCCAAAAAACCGAAAGAATACGCCATTATCCCCGCAACTATAATTGCGGCAATTACCAACAACCAAATCCATTTTTTCATACCGGCCTCCTTGGTTAAATTTTCCCACATAAATCTTCCCCTGTCAAGCGCACTTGCCCCAGCCGCATCTGAAGGTGACCATAAAAGAACGGATGACCAATGCGATATCGCCCGGCAGGTTATGTTTTCCCGCGTATAATATGTCAAGCTTAAGTTTATCGGAAACCGAAGCGTCGTAAGGCAGCAAAACCTGCGCCGGCCCGGTGAGGCCCGGCCTTACTTTAAACCTCTCTCCGTAACCGGGTATTTCTTTTAAGTATTTATCTACCAATACTCTCCTCTGCGGCCGCGGCCCCACAAAACTCATATCCCCCTTAAAGATATTAAAAAGCTGCGGCAGCTCATCCATTGCCGTCATACGTAAAAATCTTCCTACCTTTGTCACCCGCGGGTCATCCTTCCGGGCCCAAACCGGGCCCGTGCGTAATTCAGCATTATTAACCATGGAGCGGAATTTTATCTGGCGGAAAGTTTTTCCGCTAAGGCCCACACTTTCTTTAGCAAAAAAAACCGGAAGGCCGTCCTCAAGGATAACCAGTAAAATAAAGAGAAGGAAAACCGGCAAAAATACAAATAAGCTCGCCGCTGCCAGAAGCGTATCGAAAATCCGCTTAGCCCAGTTTTCGGAAAAGATATTCAAGGTTAGCATTGTTTTTATTTAAGTTAGTCCGAACCACCTCAAAACCGGCAGGCACCATGGACATTATCTCATCCGCAGAAGCAAACTCAAAAGGCAGACCGCCCAACCAGTCTCGTACATCCGTAAAAGAATGCATTCCCCTTCTTCTTTTTTTAAGAAAGTGGCAGGGATAAAAAGGGTTTCTTAAGCATTTGGCTGCAATAAACCCTGCTTCCATAATCCGCCGGACCGGGGCACTGGAACGATTATAAAACATTTTTACCTTCAGCCAAAAACGCGAACCGAATACCCCCTCTTTTTTGTTGTAAATCGCCAGGTAAAAAAGCCCGCCTCTTTTTACCAATCCGAAACAATTGGCTATTGCCTGCCTCATGCTGCCGGTATGGTGCAGCACACCCC
>CAYNRN010000038.1:3249-8111 GCA_964399915.1 uncultured Planctomycetales bacterium | reverse complement strand
ATTTTAAGGCAGGAAGAGCAGGAATGTTGCTCAACCGAGCCGGCATTAAGGCAGTTACTGGCACTTTTAGAGTCAGGGGATCCTTTGGGCCCGGGCCTGGAAAGGGTTCAGCCATTGCCTAAGGAGCCAAAGAATAAGCAGGATTAAAGAGGGGCGCTCGACCTTCCGGGTTTATCAGCCGATATCCCGCCGAATGGAAATCGAGCGCCCCCTTTTTATCCCTAAAATTTACCCTTGACAGGAGGCGCTTGGGATGCTATATTTATAGAAAATCAAAATGGCCTTTAAGCTGGCCCGTGAGGCCGGCAAGGCGGAGAGCGCGATGCAAATCAGGAACCTAAAACATAAGAACCCTTGGAAAACCCCAAGGGTATTTTTTTAATGAGCGCATAACTTACGAACGCGAAGCGTGAGTAAGTTATAAGCGCGAATTAATCCCGCAATCGTCATGATAAACGGCAGGTGCGGGATAAGTTCAGACAAATAAGTTATGTCGTCATAATTGCACAACGGCTCCATAACTTATGTCTTCACTTATGAAAGAAAAAGCTAAAGTATTAGATAAAGAAGCGATCAACCGCGCGCTGATGCGCATTGCCCATGAGATTTTAGAGAGGAATAAGGGCACTGACGCGCTCTGCCTTGTGGGTATCAGGAACCGCGGCGTATATATTGCCAAGCGCCTAAGTGCTTGCATCAAACAGATTGAAAATATTGATGTTGCAGTGGGCGCGCTGGATATAACTTTATACCGCGATGACCTTACGCTGGTGGCAGCCCAGCCGCTGGTGCGTAAGACGGAGATAGATTTTGATATCAGCGATAAAAACCTTGTGCTGGTAGACGACGTGCTTTTTACCGGCAGGACGATCAGGGCTGCACTAGACGCTTTAATTGACTTCGGCAGACCCAAGTCAATACAATTGGCGGTTTTAATTGACCGCGGGCACAGAGAGTTGCCTATCCGTGCGGATTATGCCGGAAAAAATATCCCCACGGCGCAAAAAGAGACCGTGGAAGTGCGCCTGGAAGAAACAGATGGAGTAGACGAGGTAGTGATCGTAGAGAAAGAAAATACCGTATAAAGGTTAAGGTTAAGGTCAAGAGGGCCTATGGGCTGGTCAAAAAAAGACTTACTAGGGCTAGAAGAGTTAAGCAGGGAGGAAATTGAGGTAATTCTCTCTACTGCCGAGTCTTTTAAAGAAGTGACCACGCGCGAGATTAAGAAGGTCCCGGCATTGCGCGGCAAGACCGTAGTTAACCTGTTTTATGAGCCATCCACCCGCACCCGCATATCTTTTGAAGTCGCGGCAAAAAGGTTATCCGCCGACGTAATCAATATCGCCACCGAAACCTCCAGTGTCAAAAAGGGGGAGACTTTAATTGATACCGGCAGGAACATCGAAGCGTTGAAAGCCGATATCATTATTGTGCGGCACAATGCTTCAGGGGCAGCAGCAATGCTTGCGCGCCATGTCAACATCAGCGTAGTCAACGCCGGCGATGGCTGGCATGAACACCCGACCCAAGCGCTACTGGATATTTTTACTTTAAGAGAGAAATTAAGCAGGATAGAGGGCTTAAGGGTAAGTATTATCGGGGATATCGCGCATTCGCGCGTTGCCCGTTCAAATATCTGGGGGTTGACTAAGCTGGGGGCGAAGGTCATGGTTTGCGCTCCTAAGATACTGATTCCGCCGGGGATTGAGGAGATGGGTGCCGTGGCAACTCACGATATAGATGAAGCGCTGAAAGATGCAGATGCGGTGAATGTTTTACGCATGCAGTTTGAGCGGGATGAAGGGGCGGCTTTCCCGCAGCAACTCGAATATTTTAAAAATTACGGCATAACCGCTGAGCGGCTCAAGAAAGCAAAGAAAGATATAGTCGTGATGCATCCGGGGCCGATTAACCGCGGCATTGAAATGGCAAGCGATGTTGCTGACGGAGCGAATTCTGTAATACTTGAACAGGTAACGAACGGAATTGCGGTTCGGATGGCGGTGTTATTTTTGGTAACGCAGGCGGGTAGCGAGGGGTGAGTAGTGGGTAGTGAGGGGATACTAATAAAAAACGGCAGAGTAATTGACCCTGCGGATAAGCTTGATGCAGTAGCTGACATCTTTATTGAGTCAGGGAAAATCTCCAGAGTCGCCAGGGGGGTTAAAAACGGGGCGGATAAAGAGATTGATGCCAGCGGAAAAATCGTGCTGCCCGGATTAATTGATATGCACGTTCATTTAAGAGAACCCGGCAGGGAGGATAAGGAAACAGTTTGCTCCGGGACAAAGGCAGCGCTAAAAGGGGGGATTACATCTGTTTTGGCGATGCCGAATACTTCTCCGGCAATAGACAGCGCGCAGAATATAAAACTGCTTAAAAACATCATCGGCAAAAGCGCTAAGGCAGATGTATTTATCTGCGGGGCGATTACCATGGCCAGGCAGGGGAGGCAATTATGTGATATCCCCGCGCTCAAGCAGGAAGGCGCGATTGCCGCGAGCGATGACGGATCATCTGTTGATGATGAAAACCTGATGCTGGAGGTGTTTAAGCTGGCAAAGAAAGAGGGGATTTTAGTGATCAGCCATTGCGAAGATAGGGCGCTTTCAGCCAACGGTATGGTTAATTTAGGGTTCACTTCGACCCGCATGGGCTTAAGAGGGATATCGCCTGAATCAGAATATAAAAGGGTGGAGAGGGATATTAATTTAGCGCAAAAAACCGGCGCCAGACTGCATATTGCCCATGTTAGCTGCAGGGAATCGATAGGGCTTATTGCCGATGCCAAGAAAAAAGGGGCCAGGGTTACTTGCGAGGCAACGCCGCACCATTTTACTTTCAGCGAAGAGGCGGTTTTGGGTTATGACACGAATTTTAAGATGAATCCTCCCTTGAGGTCTAAAGATGATCTTGTTGCGGTCAGGAAAGGGATTGCCGACGGCATCATTGATGTAATTGCTTCGGACCATGCCCCGCATACGGAAAATGAAAAAGATATTGAATTTGACCGCGCGGAGTTCGGGGTAATCGGGCTGGAAACCGAATTAGCCGCGGCGATTACGGGGCTGGTCGGGCAAGGTTTTTTAGATTGGAAGGGGTTAGCCCGGAGGATGAGCTTGACACCGGCTAGGATATTAGGGTTAGATAAAGGTACTCTAGGTGCCGGTAAGGACGCGGATATTATTATTGTTGACCCAGAAAAGGAATGGGTTGTTGATAAGGCGCACTTAATTTCTAAATCAAAAAACTCGGCATTCCTTGGCCGCAAGCTGAAAGGCGTGGTAGAATATACGATTGTTAAAGGAAAGGTAGCGTATAAGGCCTGATGCAATTTATCGCGGATTTTCACATTCATTCTAAATACTCGCGCGCCACTTCCAAGGATATGGATCCTGCCCACATTGCCGAATGGGCGAAATTAAAAGGCATCAACCTGATGGGCACAGGGGATTTTACCCACCATCTATGGCTTGAGGAGCTAAAGCATAATTTAGAAGATACGGGCAACGGCCTGTTTAAACATAAAGATATTCATTTTATCCTCAGCGCTGAAATCAGCAGTATCTATTCCAAGAGAGGCAAAGGGTACCGTATCCACAATTTGATTTTAGCACCCTCATTTAAGACGGTTGATAAAATCAACGAAACTTTAAGCCGTTACGGAAACCTTGCCTCTGACGGCCGGCCGATTTTAGGCATGGATGCCGAAGAAATCGCGCGCATCGTCTTTGACATTGACGAAAATTGCATGGTTATCCCGGGGCATATCTGGACGCCCTGGTTTAGCCTGTTCGGTTCAATGTCCGGATTCAATAAAATCGGTGATTGTTTTGAAAAACAGACGGAAAAGATTTTTGCGCTTGAGACGGGGCTTTCCAGCGACCCGGCGATGAATTGGCGGTTAAGCGCGCTGGATAGGTTTGCTTTGGTAAGCAATTCCGATAGCCACTCTCCGGCAAAGATCGGCCGGGAAGCAAATGTTTTTGACTGTGAATTCTCTTATCAGGCGATCCGGGAGGCGTTGAGAAGCAAGGATAAGAACAAGCTTCTCTATACAATCGAATTTTTTCCTGAAGAAGGAAAATATCACTTTGACGGCCACCGTTTATGCGGAATCAGGTGGTCTCCGAAAGAGACAAGAGAGCATAACCAAAAGTGCCCTAAATGCGGCAAATCCGTGACCGTCGGAGTAATGAACCGTGTTGAACAATTGGCAGATAGGCCGCAAGGTTATACTCCCTCAAACGCCATACCTTTCAAAAGCCTTATTCCGCTGGACGAGATCATTGCCGATGCCAAAGGCGTATCCAAGACTACCGTAGGCGTGGAGAGAGAATACCGCAGCTGTATTGCCAAATTCGGCACGGAATTTGAAATTTTATTAAAGGCAGATGGGGGGCAGTTAAAAAAAGGCCTTCCTGCGCGCATAGCAGAAGGCGTGTTAAGGATGAGGCAGGGCAGGGTAAGCAAGCAGGCAGGTTTTGACGGAGAATACGGTAAAATTTCTTTATTTACAGAAGGAGAGGGGCCGAAAGAACCGGAAAAGCAATTAAGCTTATTCTAAGGGGAGCAGACGATGAATTTTACCTACGGCAATGTTAAGTTCAGAAAACAGGAAGAAGGCTTTGGTCTGATGATGGAAGGCGAGATTACCAATAATAGCGGGAGAAGTTTTGATTCCGTGGTTTTCCGCATTGTAGTATTCATCAAAACCGTACCAATAGCCAGCATCGCCCTTACCATAAACGGCTTTGCCATCGGCCAGACTAAAACCTTTGAACGCCGCGTCGAAGAGTTAGAATATAAAATCACGCCGGAAATTACCCGGTACGAAATATACCCGGAAAGCGCATATTAAA
>CAYNRN010000038.1:0-3149 GCA_964399915.1 uncultured Planctomycetales bacterium | reverse complement strand
TTTGAAGGCCAGGGTTTTGGCGCACAGGGAGAGGCCTTTGGCGAGGCGGTATTTAATACTTCTATGACCGGCTATCAGGAAATTATTACCGATCCCTCTTATAAGGGGCAGATTGTTGCTATGACCTATCCGTTAATCGGCAACTACGGAGTCAATGATGAGGATGCAGAATCAGCTAAGCCTTGGCTTGAGGGGTTTGTAATAAAAGAGCTGAGTTCCCTGGCCTCCAATTGGCGTTCCAGGATGAGCCTCGGGGATTACCTGAAAAAATATAATATTATCGGTTTATCAGGTATAGATACGCGCGCTTTAACACGGCATATCCGCAACCAGGGCGCGATGCAGGCGGTTATTTCAACGAGAGATTTTAACAAAGAGAGCCTGATGAAGAAATTAAAAGCCGCCCCGCCTTTAGCCGGGGTTGACCTGGTAAAAGAAGTGACTTGCAAAGAGCCTTATGAATGGACGAAAACCGCACGCCGCCCCTCGACTTCGCTCGGGGCAAGTAAACCGCACAGCAAATTCAAGGTCATCGTCTTGGATTGCGGGGTAAAATTCAATATCCTGCGTAATCTGGCGCTTGCCGGATGTAAAGTACAAGTAGTCCCCGCAACTACCACCGCGGGGAGCATAATCAAGCTTAAGCCCGACGGAGTCTTATTATCCAACGGCCCGGGAGACCCTGCGGCAGTTACTTACGTTATAAATACAGTGCGGCAGCTTTTAGGCAGGGTGCCGATTTTCGGAATCTGCCTGGGGCATCAAATGCTGGGATTGGCCTTAGGCGGTAAGACCTACAAATTGAAGTTCGGCCATCACGGAGGGAATCATCCGGTTAAGGACTTAAAAACCGGGAGGGTCGCGATTACTGCGCAGAATCACGGTTTTAACGTAGATATGAAATCCATCCCTGCAAAAGGCGTAACTATGACGCATCTGAATTTATATGATAATACCGCCGAAGGCCTGGAGAGCAAGCGGCTTAAGCTCTTCAGCGTTCAGTACCACCCCGAAGCCGGCCCCGGCCCGCATGACGCAAACCCCCTGTTTAATAAATTTACCCGATTGATGAAGAAATATGCCTAAGCGCAGAGATATCAAAAAAATCCTTATCATCGGCTCAGGCCCGATTATCATCGGCCAGGCATGCGAATTTGATTACTCAGGCACGCAGGCATGCAAGGCCCTCAAAGAGGAAGGTTTTAAAGTCATCTTGGTCAATTCCAATCCGGCTACGATCATGACTGACCCGGAAGTAGCGGAGCGTACTTATATCGAGCCGATAACCGTGGAATTCCTGGAAAAAATCATCCAAAAAGAGCGGCCGGACGCGCTGCTGCCTACTTTAGGCGGGCAGACCGGATTAAACATAAGTATCAAACTGGCTGACCAAGGGATTTTAAAAAAATACGGCGTGCAGATGATCGGCGCGGACAGAAAAGCGATTAAAAAAGCCGAGGACCGCAGGCTCTTTAAGCAGGCAATGGAGAAAATCGGCCTGGGCCTGCCTAAAAGCGGCATGGCCTACAATATCAAAGAGGCAAGGAAAGTTGCCGCCCGGATAGGGTTCCCGGCGATTATCAGGCCGTCATTCACTTTAGGCGGCACCGGCGGAGGCGTAGCTTACAATAAGCAAGAATTCGAAGATATCGCGCGGCGCGGCCTGGAATCAAGCATGATCTCCGAGATTCTCATTGAAGAATCGCTTATCGGCTGGAAGGAGTTTGAGTTGGAGGTAATGCGCGACAAGAAAGACAACGTCGTGATCATCTGTTCCATTGAAAATTTCGACCCTATGGGAATACACACCGGTGATTCTATCACCGTTGCCCCTGCGCAGACCCTGACTGATGCCGAGTATCAGAAGATGCGCGATTCGGCGATTGCCTGCATCCGGGAGATCGGCGTTGAAACCGGCGGTTCAAACATCCAGTTTGCCGTGCACCCTAAAACCGGAAGGCAGGTGGTGATTGAAATGAACCCGCGGGTTTCCCGGTCTTCCGCACTTGCTTCTAAAGCAACCGGTTTTCCCATCGCCAAGATTGCGGCCAAACTTGCCGTAGGATATACTCTAGATGAAATCCCCAATGATATCACCAAAGAGACCCCGGCTTCTTTTGAGCCGGTGATTGACTATTGCGTGGTAAAAATCCCGCGTTTTGCTTTTGAGAAATTCCCCGCCGCAGATCCAACGCTGACTATTCAGATGAAATCGGTAGGAGAGGTGATGGCTATCGGCAGGACTTTTAAAGAGGCGCTGCAGAAGGGGATCAGGGGGCTGGAAATAAAACACGACGGCCTCGGGTGGATAAAATATAAAGATAAGCAGGAGCTTGAAGAGAAGCTGCGCATGCCTAATGCCGAGAGGTTATTTTATCTATATGAAGCGATTAAGGCGGGTTATTCCCTGGATAAACTTTTTGAATGCACTAACATTGACCGCTGGTTTCTGCAGAACCTGAAAGAAATCGTTGAATTTGAAGGCGGGATTAACGAGAAGAATATCCTTGAAGCAAAACAGATGGGCTTCAGCGACCGGCAGATTGCCCGGGCCCTAAACAGCGAAGAAGATAAAATAAGGGCATTGAGGCAAAAAGCAGGCATAGAAGCGGTCTATAAATTAGTAGATACCTGCGCCGGGGAGTTTGAAGCGTATACGCCGTATTATTATTCTACCTATGAAACGCCGTTTAAGAAATTAGGGATTAGAAATGATAAATTAGAAATTGAAACAGCCGAAGACGAAACAAGAAAGGCCCCGAAAAAGAAAATCATGATACTGGGCGGAGGGCCGAACCGCATCGGCCAGGGGATTGAGTTTGACTATTGCTGCGTGCACGCGTCTTTTGCCCTCAAAGAAATGGGCTATCAGACAATCATGGTAAATTCCAACCCCGAAACCGTATCAACGGATTACGATACTTCGGATAAATTATATTTTGAGCCCTTGACCAAAGAGGACGTATTAAATATCATCGATAGAGAATCTCCCGAAGGGGTAATCGTGCAGCTGGGAGGACAGACTCCGCTTAACCTCGCCGTGCCGCTTGAGAAAGCGGGTGTTAAGATAATCGGCACTACGCCCGATGCCATTGACCGCGCTGAGGACAGAAAGAGGTTTGCGCAATTAGTCGATAAACTTAGGCTTA
>CAYNRN010000037.1:0-8146 GCA_964399915.1 uncultured Planctomycetales bacterium | reverse complement strand
CAAAAAGCCCCTGCAACTTATTTATATGCAAGGGCTTGATGAAGATTGGCTCCCCCGCGAGGACTCGAACCTCGGACATGGTGGTTAACAGCCACCCGCTCTACCAACTGAGCTACAGGGGAATAGTCTTATCTAGAAACCTCCGCCCTTGACCAGTTTTCAAAAATTTCTCTCTTATCCTAGCCTGGTCTTCAGAGGCAAATTTCTCACTATATAAAAGAACGAAAGGCCTATTATTTCTTGTAAAAGAATTGGTGCCAAAATTATGTTCTTTTAGACGTACTTGAGGATTATCTTTGGTAAAACCTGTATATCTTTTCTTATTTTTAAGGCTTCTCAGGACATAAACATAACACATATCTCCACCCGCTCTACCTCCGCCACACTACGTGGCGGACCCGCCACGCTTTGTGGCGGGAACTGAGCTACAGGGGAATGATTTATATTCAAAGAGCAAAAACTATTATAAGCGAACTGCGATTAAAGTCAATTATATTTCACGACGGGATTCCATCGCCCTTGAGAGCGTTGAGGAATCGGCGTACTCAAGATTTGAACCCATGGGAATCCCCATTCCGATGCGGGTAAGCTTAACTCCGGAAGGCTTAAGTACTTTCGTCAGGTATAACGCCGTAGTCTCCCCTTCCGTATCGGCATCAGTAGCAATAATCACCTCTTTAATATTATTCTCTTTAAGCCTGGCGATTAGATTTTCTATTTTCAGATCACCCGGCCCCCTGCCTTCCAGCGGAGCGATCGAGCCGAGCAAAACATGATAAACCCCCTGAAAACTACCTGCTTTCTCTATTGCCGTGACGTCGCTAGGCTTCTCCACCACGCATATGATATCCTTCTGCCGGCGTAAATCCTGGCATATCCTGCAGGTATCCTGCTCGCTTAGATTATTGCATATACGGCAAAGCCGCACGCTCTGCTTGGTCCGGAATATCGACTCTGCCAGCGACTTGACTTCTTCCTTAGGCATATTCAATATGTGGCCGACGATGCGTTCTGCGCTGCGCCTGCCGATACCGGGAAGCTTAATCAGTTTTTCGATTAATTTTTCAATGGACTCGGTGTAATTAGACATTATGTTTCCCTGATAATCCGCCCGCCAAAGGCATCGAGTGCAGATTTAATCATCGGGTTTGAATCAGCGTTATCTTTGGGCTGCGCCGCTTCTTTGGAAAGCACAAAATTAACCCTTAAATCTGTTTGCAGTGAATCGGCGAGTATCTTTTCAATAATATCCCTGTTGGCTTTCTGTTCAAGCGACTCCTTATGCAGGGAACAATCCTTAGGAAAAGAAATTGTCAGGATATTGCGCTCAACCTTTACCGGATCCCCTTCATTAAGGTAGCCTGCCAGATACATCTTCACCCTGCCGATCGCCTCAACGATATTATGCCAGGCGTTTTTGATATTATCTAAGGAAGGGGAATCTGTTGCCTTTTCATCTTTTGGCGCTTCCTCTTCTATCTTTACCTGCGGCTTTGTCGCGTTACCCTTATGCTTATCTTCTTTTGGCGCCGGCTGCGGATTACGCGCCGGCTTATCCGGGCTATACGCTAACTTTATCAAAGCTACCTCAAGGGGGATACGAGAAGAATCAAGCCGCTTGGATATCTCTCTGGTATTCACCAGGGCGTTGAAAGCGCTGAAAATCTCCTCCAGGCTAAGGCCAGCGGACTGCTGCAGCAGCTTCTCGCAAGCCTCCTGAGGCAGATCAACCATCCGGGAATCTGCCCCGGCCACCTTAACCACCATCAGGTTTCGGAAATGGCCGATTAAATCCGCAAGGAAAAGCTCGGCATCCTTACCTGCGTCGATTATCTTATTTAAAACGGCTAACGCCGCCTGCGGGTCTTTACGGATAATATCTTCGGTAATTTCAAAGAGCGCTTCCTGCTCTACTGCCCCCAGGACTGAATTTATATCCTGTAATGATATCTTCTCCTTAGAAAACGAAGCCAGCTGGTCTAAGAGGGATTCGGCATCGCGAAGCGCCCCATCGCTTGAGCGGGCAATCGCAAAGAGCACATCTTCTTCTATCTTTATCTTCTCCTCTGCGGCGATTTTTTTAAGCTGGGCGGCTATCTCCATCGCCGGAATGCGCCGGAAATCAAAACGCTGGCAGCGCGAGAGTATTGTCGGGATGACTTTCTGCGGATGAGTGGTGGCGAAGATGAATTTCACAAACGGCGGCGGCTCTTCCAGGGTCTTCAATAACGCGTTAAAACCGTCGGTAGTAATCTGGTGCACTTCATCTATGATATAGATCTTGAATTTCCCTCCTACGGGAGCGAATTTAATACTCTCTCTCAGCGTCCTGATTTCGTCAATGCCTCTATTGGAGGCGCCGTCGATTTCAATCACGTCAAGGCTTCTGCCCTGGGTTATCGCTAGGCAAGAAGGGCATTTTGAGCAGGGGTCTATCGTCGGGCCGTCTTTACAGTTCAATGCCTTTGCTAAGATCCGCGCGGTGGAAGTTTTACCCACTCCCCTTGGCCCGGCAAAAAGCAGGGCATGGGCTAATTTATCCCTGCCGATGGCATTCTTCAGGTTGGAGACGATGTGCGGCTGGCCGATAATCTCTTCAAAATTCTGCGGCCGCCACTTTAAGGCAAATACGGTATAGGACATTTTTTAAAAGATTATTGTTGCGCCGGCTTCTACGGTGTCTGAATCGTAATCGTGGATGCGGTCTATGTGCCTCCAGTCAACGTTTGCTTCTAGATGTTTGCCGATGGGCATAATTATACCTGCAGCTGCTTCGTTGCGCGTGGCGGCTCCCTTTTTAAAGTCGTAAAAAAATTCGTTAAGGAAAAAACCCTTTAACTTAAAATTCTCTTTATTTAACAGGTACTGCGATACTACCACCCTTGTCTCTGATTCGGTGGAATTTCTTCTCTTGGCTGACGGATAGGCCAGATACTGCTCATGCAGCCAGAGGTACTGCACTGCCTCGCCAACGTAGAGCCAGGGAGTTACGTCTTTGCCGGCTTCAGCTCCCAGCTCAACCCTCTCCCATAAATCGCTGGTAAAGTTCCTGCGCGCCTCAAAAAACGGGATTACCTTAAAAAGCGGTTTTTCCTGCGCGTTTAAATAATTAAATGCCGCGGATACCCGGCTGGCATATAGCTGGTCGTGCTCATGGCGGGTATCGCCGCGGTAATACTGCAGCCAGCGGAATTCAGGCTTAGCCTCAAAACCGGCATAGGCGCCCGTGAAAGATTGCAGAACCAGAAATACTGTTAAATAGGCTGTTCTTCTATTCACTTTGGAAGCAAAAACGGAGAGGCTGGGATTTGAACCCAGGGGCCCAGTTTCCCGGGCCAACTCATTAGCAGTGAGTTGCTTTCGACCACTCAGCCACCTCTCCAGGAACTATCTGCGCTTTTTTTTGAAAAATTTTTTTAAAAGAATCCCGCATCCCTCTTTCAGAATGCCCTTTTTGACTTTGATACGGTGATTTAGTTTCTTGTGATTAACAATATTAACCAGCGAGCCGCAGGCCCCGGCTTTAGGGTCATCTGCCCCGAAATATAAATTTTTAATCCGCGCAAGGACAAGCGCTCCGGCGCACATGCTGCAGGGTTCAATTGTAACATAGACAGATACGCCGCTCAACCACTTTGTCCCCAGCGAGTTTGCCGCTGAAGTCAAAGCAAGCATCTCAGCGTGCGCGGTGGGATCCCTCAGGCGCTCTATCTGATTATGCCCCCGGGCGATAATCCTGCCTTGATGTACCACAACCGCTCCGACAGGAACTTCATCCTCTGCAAAGGCCTTCTCTGCTTCTTTTAGGGCCTCTGACATATAAATCTCTTCGATTCTAGACATCGCGGGCGGCAACTAGTAAACAATGCGCCTGGTTGGAGTCGGACCAACAACAACTTGCTCCGTAGGCAAGTGCTCTATCCAGTTGAGCTACAGGCGCAAGAAGATTAATTATACCACGAAACCTGGCGGAGGGAGAGGGATTTGAACCCTCGATACCTTGCGGTATACGTGCACTCCAGGCACGCGCGCTCGACCACTACGCGATCCCTCCCTAATCTACATGGATTTTAAATACACGAATCTCAATACGAATAACGCCGCCAGAAGGTAAACCAGCCAGTGCACCTCTTTCCTTTTGCCGCTGAATAATTTTAAAGCGGCATAAGTGATAAAGCCCATGGCAATACCGGTAGCGATACTAAAGGTAAGCGGCATCATCAAGATGACCATAAACGCGGGGATAGATTCGCTGTAATCATCCCAGTCAACCTTTGTAATGGAGCGCAGCATCATGCTCCCTACGACGATTAATGCCGGGGCGGTTACGGGATGTAAAAGCGCGCCGTTTGCGCCTGCATAGCCTCCGCTGATCATTTTGATCAATGGAGAAAAAAATATCGCCAGGATAAACATTGCCCCGGTAACAATGCTTGCCAGGCCGGTGCGTCCGCCGGAAGAAATACCCGCGGCACTTTCAATATAACTTGTGACCGTAGGCGTTCCGCAGGCAGCGCCCACACAGGTACCGACAGCATCAACCATCATTGCTTTGCCTGCGCGCGGCAGTTTTCCCTGTTTCATAAACCCGCCCAGCTCCCCTACTCCGGCGAGTGTCCCTACGGTATCAAATACGTCCATGAATAAAAATATAAAAATAATGCTTAATAACCCCAGCTTCAGCGCTCCGGCGATATCCATCTGCATAAAAGTAGGCGCCATTGAGGGCGGCATAGATACCACGCCCTGAAAATTAACGATGTCAAAAGGAATCCCTGCCATAGCCGTAATCAAAATTCCCCAGAGTATTGCGCCTTTTATTTTCTTAATCAGCATGACACTTGTGGTGATCAGCCCGAAAACCGCTAATATCGCTGCCGGGCTTAAAATATCTCCCAACCCGACCAGAGTTCCGGAATGCTGCACTACCACCCCGGCGTCAATTAATCCCACAAAAGCAATCAACAGGCCGATGCCGCAGGCAGTGCCGTAACGCAGTGACGGAGGTATGGCATCGATAATCGCCTGTCTCATTTTGGTCAGTGTTAGAATTATAAAGAATATCCCCTCGATAAAAACACACCCTAATCCTACCTGCCAGGAGATCCCCATTGTCAGGCAGACGGTATAGGTGAAAAAGGCGTTTTCTCCCATCCCCGCAGCCAGGGCGATTGGGTAATTCGCATATAGGCCCATGAAGATAGTGGCAAAAGCCGCCGAGGCACAGGTCGCTACCATGGCGCTGCCGAAATCCATACCCGTCTGGGAGATCATCGCCGGATTAACGAAAATAATATATGCCATTGCCATAAAAGTGGTGATGCCGGCAATGACTTCAATGCGCAGAGTAGTACCGGACTCTCTTAGGCGGAAATAATTCTCTATAAATTTAGGCATGGCTTATTATACTGGCGGAGAGTGGAGGATTTGAACCTCCGGTCGTCTTACGACGACAACGGTTTTCGAGACCGCCGCATTCGACCACTCTGCCAACTCTCCATAATCACTGGCGGTGGGGCTGGGATTCGAACCCAGGGTGGGAAATATTCCCACAACAGTTTTCAAGACTGCCGCTTTCAACCGCTCAGCCACCCCACCAATGACCTTTTATAAAAACAGTTGCCTGAAAATAAAATGGAATATATCTCCGCAGGTCCGGAAGGCGTCATTAGAGAAATCGACCACGGAAAAATTCGCAAAAATGAGGTTTAAAAGCAAAGCAAGTATGAATACACTAAACACGTAAACAAAGGAAAATCCGAAGATATAATTCCCCTTTAAAAAATCGCCCTTACGCGAGCGCAGGCTCTTGGCCCCGAAAACAAGATGCAACGCAAAGCTGAATCCGAAAAGAAAGATAAAATATCCTAAAAGCCTTTCTGACTTTTGCATCGCCGACAAGAGCGCATAGATAAAAAACAGAAGCAGGGTGTATATCGGGACGAGATACGGCGCAAATCTGACCATCGGCTTAAAAAAAGCAAAGACAATCTCCAGGAGCCTTTGGCCTTTCAGGTATATCGCTGCCGGCTCCCAAATGAAAAGATAGACTATTAATAAGGCAATTACGCCTGCCCAAAAACTATTCTGGACTGCCCTTTCCAGCGCCTGGAATTCATTCAGAAAGGAAATCGATGCTGAATAGACTAAAGGCAAAAGACAGATCCCGAGGATAAATTTAAGAACACCGAAAATCCCGCCGGCAATCTTTCCTCCTCTGGCAGGCGGAGCTTCGCTGAATTCTTCTTTATTATTTATCTTTGGAAATTCTTTCTTTGCCATCTAAGTAGGGCCTTAAAGCTTCCGGTATAATTACAGAGCCATCCTTCTGCTGATAATTCTCCAATATCGCGATTACTGTACGGGCTAAAGCTACGCCTGAGCCGTTTAAAGTATGGACATATTCAGTCGCCCCCCGTCCTGCATCTTTTGTCTTCCGGTATTTAATACTAGCGCGGCGGGCCTGGAAACTTTCAAAATTACTACAGCTGGAAACTTCAAGCCAGGCATCGCTCCCCGGCGCATAAGCCTCAAAATCATAGCACTTGGCAGCGGCAAAACTTAGATCTTCGGTGGATAAGGCGGCGATCCGGTAAGGAAGCTCCAAGGCCTGCAAAATATCCTCCGCATCCTTAACCAGCTTTTCTAATTCAGCGTAGGAGGTTTCCGGCTTTACGAATTTCACCAGTTCTACCTTATCAAACTGGTGCACGCGAGTTAGCCCTTTTGTGTCCTTTCCGTAGGAACCTGCCTCCCTTCTGAAACATGCGGTATAGGCAGTGTAATAAATAGGCAGGTCTTCTTCGTTTAGGGTTTCATTGCGGAATATATTAGTAACCGGGACTTCTGCCGTGGGAATCAAAAATAAATCATCGTCTTTGAGCCGGTACATATCCTCTTCCAGCTTCGGCAATTGCCCTGTACCGGTCATTGAAGCGCGGTTTACCAGAAAAGGGGGAAAGATTTCCGTATAACCGTGTTTTTTCGTATGCATATCCAGCATAAAATTAATCAGCGCCCGCTCTAAGCGCGCGCCCCAGCCTTTATAGAGCACCCAGTTTGAGCCGGTAATCTTTGCCGCACGGCCGAAATCAATGATATCTAGGTTTGAACAGATTTCAATGTGGTTTACCGGCTTAAAATCGAAGTTTTTTTGTTTACCCCAGCTGCGTACAATCTCTTTTTTAGAAGGGTCTCCCACGGGAACCGAAGCATGCGGGATATTAGGGACCGTAAGGACCAGGCTATCAAGTTTTAGGTCAACCTCTTTAAGCGCTGCCTCTAATTCCCCGGACCTAAGGGAAATGGATTTCATAGAATCGATTTTCGCTTTGGCATCCTTCTTTTCCTTTAAGAGCGCGCTGATTTCGTCGTTGGCTTTGTTCTTCTGCGCGCGCAGGGATTCAAGCTCAACTAAGATTTTCCTGCGGTTTCCATCAAGCGCAATCAGCTCGTCTAAATCAAGCTTAAGATTGCGGTCTTTAATCGATTTCCTGACTGCCTCTAAATTTTCGCGGATGAATTTTAAGTCAAGCATGTTTTATCCCTGCGGTTAACCTTTTATCACTCCTAATGGTCGCATCCGGCAGACGCGTTTCGAGATACCGGCGTTGTGCACCACATCCACTACCTCATTGACATCTTTATATGCCGCGGGCGCTTCTTCAACAATCGTGCCGCGGCCGGAAGCTTTTACTATTATACCCTTTGACTCGAGGTCCTTCAACAAAACATTCTGGTTTATTGTCCTGATTGCTTCGCTGCGGGATTTGAGGCGGCCTGCGCCATGGCAGGTAGAGCCAAAGGTTTCTTCCTCGGATTTTTTTGTGCCCGCCAGGAGATAAGAGTTCCTGCCCATATCGCCGGGGATAATCACCGGCTGGCCGGTTTTTTTATATTTTTCAGGAAGCGCCGGATGCCCGGGCCCAAAGGCGCGCGTTGCGCCTTTACGATGGACACAAAGATTCTTTTCTTTGCCCCCGAAGGAATATTTCTCGATTTTAGCGATATTATGGGCAACGTCATAAATCAACTCCAACCCCATCTTTTGCCACGGCATATTAAATACCCGTTCAAAGGCCTTACGGGTAAGATGCATCAGGCACTGACGGTTTGCCCAGGCGTAATTAGCAGCGCATTTCATCGC
>CAYNRN010000036.1:0-8595 GCA_964399915.1 uncultured Planctomycetales bacterium | reverse complement strand
GGCCCGAAATAAACACCCAGCATACTCATTGGCTTTCCCCGCTTCTTAATACTCTCCGCCTGCTTTTCAACCAGGCATCCACCTCTTTACGGTCAAACCTCCATACCCCACCGACTTTGATCCCCGAGATCTTACCCTGGTGTAGCCAGTTATAAATCGTCTGTTTCTGAAGACGAAGATAATTAGCTAATTCATCAAGATCCATCAATCTGTTTATCATCATAATATTCTTCCTTTAACTATCACGGAGTTAATTAAAACATAAGATAGTTAATTTGTCAAGTGTTTTCTTATATATATTTACCCAGATTTACTTATAGTATTAAAACGATATTGATTTAAGTATATACTAAAACATACAATACTATAATAAACTTACTTATATTATAACCGTCTTATTATGGGGTATAGGTGTAGGTTGCTGTGGCATTGATGCAGACTGTTCCTGCAGAGAGTGTATTAGGACAGGTCGAGGAACCTGCGCTAGGAGTTTTCAAAATAATCCTCACATCGCTTACAGTATGGGGAAAGTCGGCTGCGAAATTCGGGTCTAATGCAGAGAGGAGGCATCCATTGGGAGCAGGGCAATCGGATGAATCCCAGGCACCTACCCTTAAGCTTTCGTAGGCATAATTTACCCCTGCCTGCGCGGCATAATAAGCCTGAATCCTGCTGACCTGATGATGTGTCAGGCGGCCATGGCTGGAAATCATCGCTAACATCACATTAGCCAGGACCACTACTATCAGAATAGTCCCCAAGACCATAAATAGGGCTATGCCTTTTTTGTCCCGGGGGAAATTATACATTCCTTCTTAAGAATACCCTATAATCACCCTGCGATTCCTGTACCACCACATGGCCTTCGCGTGCCAACCATCCCAGACTCATCAGAAGATTATCCCTGGACTTGCCTGTGCCCTTAACTAATTCTGAGAATGATACTTCTCCGTGCTGGTCCAGGTAATGCCAGATATCTCCGGCCACAATGCCTATTTCGGTAATCATCTTTTCCTCCCCTGTATTTTAACTGACCCCCGCCTTTTAAATCAAATACAATATAGCATTGAATAAAGGGCCGGGTCAATCTATTTCTTATTATAACTGCCGCAGCGCGGGCAGGTAGTTATCTTTTCATCTCTGGTATTAATATAGGTATAGGTACAAATCGAACAAAACCAGATAAAACGGGGATCCAGAGAAAGTTCCCTGTATCTCTGTTTTCTGCTGAAGATCCAAAAAACCAGAAGAATGCCGAGGATGAGCAAAATATATAAAGATATAGCCAAAGAAAAGTCGATATTAATCATTCTTAGAAAGCGCCTCTCTGCTGATCTTTGGTGGAAAGGTCTATTTTTACCGTCTGCCAGCTGTCAGAAGGAAAGCCGGATTGCTGGATAAAAAGGTAATGATTGATGTAGCGCGCCGCCAAAAGGTCTGCTTCCAGGTTCCCCGAAGAAATCTTACGATTAACCGTGATCACGCCTGAGCGCTTCCCGGAGGCTATGTTAAACTCCAGCTCAATGTGTACCGTCTGGCGATCCTGAAAATACAGTAAAAAATGCGCCGGCAGTTGAGGATAGAGCATGACTACCTGTTTTTTATTTAAAATTGCCGGCGGTTTTAAAACCGGCTTTGCGGCATAGGTAGACTTTTCCTGGGCTAACAGCGGCTGCGCCTGGGGCTTAAAGTAAATCCCCGAAGAAACACCGTCATCTTCCTTCTGCAGAGGAAGCGGTAACGCCTGCGGCCTGTATAGCCTTGTTGATTTAACTTTCGCCCGGGGGGTCAAATCGCCGCGCAGAAGTATATCTCCCCAAAAAGAGACCGCAGCATAATCTGCATCCGGCATCTTCGCTCCGAATGATAATCCGAATATGCTGAATACGGTAAAGTGGCCTAAAAGCGAAAATAATAAACTCTTTTTAAATAGCGGGTTCATTCCTGATTGGTTGCGATATTTACCTGGGTAATCCCCAGATCCCGGCACATATCCCAAATCTCCACTACCCTGCCCAGCGAAGCCCGTTTATCAGACTTAATCAACACTGACTGCTCTCTCTTGGCAGCCTGCTTCAACAGGGATTTCAATTCCTGCATTGTGATAACCTTACCGGAAAGATAGATTACGTTCTCGCCGGATACAATTAATTCTATATTCTGCTGCTTGACTACTTCGCTGGTTACCGCCTTAGGCAAATTGACCTTAATCCCCGGCTGCATCACGAAACTTGAGGTAAGCATAAAAAATATCAGCAACAGGAAGACCATATCGATTAGCGGCGCGATATCTATCTGGCGAAGCCCGTGTTCTAATTTCATATGGCGTTTAAACTTCATTGTCTCCCTCCGGTTCCCTTTTTTACTCAGCCAAGAAATTCACTAATTCGGTAGAGGCCTTCTCCATCTCCAGTATAAAGTTATTCACCCGGTGAACCAGGTAATTGTAAGCTACAAAAGTCGGAATCGCCACGACCAGCCCGGCAACCGTGGTAAGTAACGCCTCCCAGATTCCTCCGGCAAGGTCTCCCGGCGATACGGGATGAAAAGAAGTCGCCTTAGCCTGGATAGTCTGAAAACACCTGACCATGCCGGTAACTGTGCCCAAAAGTCCCAGAAGCGGAGAGATATGCGCGATAGTCGCAAGGGCAGGCAGGTTCTTTTCCAGACGCGGTACCTCATAAAGAGAGGCATCTTCTATCGCTTCTTTTATCTGGGCGCGCGAACGGTCATACTTAAGTATGCCGGCCTTAAGTATGTTGGCGATCGGGCTTTTGGTATCATCGCATACCTTCAATGCCTCTTTAGTCTCATGGCGCTTCATCTTCTCCAGTATGCTGTTCAAAAACTCCTGGGTATCGATTTTGATTTTATGCAGGTGAAAGAACCTATCCAGGATTATTGTCAGGGCGAATATGGAGCAGAGTAATATCGGCCACATTACCGGCCCACCGGCGAAAAAAATCTGCAGCAGGCTCATCTTATAAAGTTCCATGCTTTCCTCCTTTACCTGGCGTTTTTATTTATCCACTCTATGCGTTCACGCGCGTACTTTGCTTCTTCAACATCCATGGCAGAGATCCTTTTATAGATACTTACTGCCTCCTTAAACTTCTCATCCTCCTCGTATATTAAGGCAGCGTTCAGCAGCGCCTTCACCGCAAGCGTACTATTTTCGGAATAAAGATATGCGGTTTTAAGATAATCATCTATTGCTTCCCTGTCCTTACCCTGCAGGTGTTTTAATTGAGCGATTTTAAACTGAATACCTGCCACCTCCTGCACCGGAACTAAATCCAGGCTCTTTTCGAATAACTCCAGCGCCTGCGGGTAATCACGGATCTCCTGATAAACATCGGCCATCTTAGGCAGGATTAACTGCGAAAGATTAGGGAATTTTTTTAATACCTCCTTGTAGGTTGACAGCGCTAAGTCAGGGCGACCGTCTTTTAGGTGAATATCGGCAACAGCTATAGCGGCGGTTCCGGCAAGGTCAGAATCATCCATGGCAATCACTTTCTGGAAATATTCCGCGGCTTTATCATATTCGGCCTTCTCCTGAGAAATCGAACCCAGGGCATAATTAGCGGAAACAACGAGATAACTGTCGGGAAAATCACTGGTCAGTGTTGAAAAATAACGGCTTGCCATATCAAAATCATTATGCCTGTAATAATATTCCCCCAGCCACCAGATTACTTCTGCAGTAAGGCTGGATTCGGGATATTTGGAACGCAGGTTCTCAAAACGGCTCATCGCCTCTTTTTCATCCCCCAGGCGGTAATAACAATCCGCTATTTCATATTCTGCTTTCTGGACAAGTTCGTTATCTTGAGGGTAATTACGGATGATGTTCCTAAAAGCCTCTATCGCCTCCTGAAAACTGCCCAGGTTATAAAGGCTGGTTGCCTCCAGATACATCGCCTGCGCTTTGAGATTGCTCTGATTAAACTCCGACTGGAACTTCCGGAAGATCTCCCTGCTGGAATTGTAATCTTCCTTCTGAAAATACGCCAGTCCAAGCGCATATTCGGCATCGTCAAGAAGTTTGGAATTCGGGAAATTCTTTTTCAAGGCAGAAAATGCCAGAATTGCCCCTTCGTAATTACGCAACTTTGTCATTGCCAGGCCAACCTGATACTGCACATAGTCGCTGTAAAAACTGTCGGGATAATCTTTGAGTATCTGATCGTATGTCTCGATGGCTTTCTGATAATCGCCTGAGTCCTGATAAGTATCTCCTATCTGGCAGAGCGCGGAAATTTTGAAGATCTTATCATCGGTGCGCTGAACGAGCTTTTGGAATTCACCGATTGCCTCTTTAAACTGCCCCTCCTTCAAGTACGACCAGCTTAACCCGTAGCGCAGTTTATCAACTATCTCTTGAGGAACGGCCTGATTATCGGCTGAGCGCTTTAATCCTTCGCTATAGACTTCTGTAGATTTACGGTAATCTCCCAGATTGTAAAGCGAATCCGCCTCCCCCAAGTATGCCTGGGTAAGCACTACCGGATCTTCGGTACCCTGGGCCAACAGATGATATGCTTCGGTGGCTTCCTTGAAATGCGATGTCTCAAAATACAGTATCGCCTTTCCCAATTCCAGCGCATCGTTACTTTTTCTTTCAAGGCTGTCGCTCTTTATCTGGCTGAATACATTACGCGCCTCGTCGTAATTCCTCTGTTTTAAATACGACCACCCCAGGCTCAGGCGCGCCAGGGAAGAAAGTTTTTCATCTGCGTTGTAAGAGAGGATCTGGGTATAATAACGGGATGCTTCGGAAAAATCATTCAGGTAATAATATGCCTCGGCAAGATAAAAATAAACATAGGGCATCTTCGAGAGATCTTTGGGGTACTCTTTAAGGTATCCCAACGCCTTATCCCTGGCTTGGGCATAATCCTTAAGGTTGTAAAGGCACTCGATGATTTTAAAAGAAGAATCCTGCGCCTGGGTTTCCTTCGGGAATTTTTCCGTCACCTGCTGAAAATATCTTAACGCCGGCTCATAGTCTCCTTCCAGATAACCGCACCAGCCCAGGGAATAAAGGCTGGCCGCGGCATATGCTGACCGAGGGAATTCTTCGTAGACTTTACGGTAATACTGGGCAGCCTGAGTAAAGGCATTGCCTTTGAAATGCACCTCTGCTATCCAGTAAAGCAGCTCATCCCTGATATTTTTTGCCTGGGGCTGATTGAGTAGGCTTTCGAATTGTTTAAGCGCCTGCAGGTACTTATTCTGATGAAAGTAGCATTCGCCTATAAGGAGGTTCGCCTCCGGGACGCGAGGGGAATCCGGGTAGCTTTTGATAAAACGCTCCAGGAGGCCCAAACTTACTTCATAAAAACCGTCCTCAAACGCCCTCTTAGCTACAAATATCGCTTCCTCTGCCTTATCATCCTGAGCCGAGAGCATGGAGTGCGGGGCGTGGAGGGCGGAGAAGAAAACTAAAAATGATAATAAAATTGTGGCTGATATTTTTCTTTTCATAAATCTTATTTTCGCTATAAGCCAGAAACTATGAGTTTAAACTAACTATATCACTTCTCTTACCGGCCTTCAATACTTTCTTAAGGAACAAGGCGGTATATGAATCTTTAGCGGTAATCAATTCTTCGGGAGAGCCATAAGCTACGAGCTTCCCGCCTTTCTCTCCGCCTTCCGGGCCTAAATCAATGATATAATCCGCGCATTTTATAACTTCCAAGTTATGCTCGATGACGATAACGGTATTGCCTTTATCGACAAGCCGCTGCAATACCGAGAGTAACCTCTCAACATCGGCAAAGTGCAGGCCGGTAGTCGGTTCATCCAGAAGGTAGAGGGTCTGTCCGCTTGAGCGCTTACTCAGCTCTGAAGAAAGTTTAAGCCGCTGCGCCTCCCCTCCGGATAAAGTAGTCGCCGCCTGACCAAGGTGAATATAACCCAAACCGACATCAGAAAGCAGCCTGAGTATATTTTTTATCTGGGGTATATTCGAGAATAAATCCAGTGCCTCTTCCACCGTCATCTCCAGGACATCCGAGATAGATTTACCCTTAAATTTTACTTCCAGAGTCGCATCGTTAAAACGCTTACCCTTACAGACATCGCAGCTGACATAGACATCGGGGAGAAAATGCATCTCTATTTTTTTTATCCCGTCGCCGCTGCAGGCTTCACAACGGCCCCCATGCACGTTAAAAGAAAACCTGCCGGGTTTATACCCTCTCTGCTTTGCCTCGGGCAACTGGCTGAATATCGATCGTATATGGCTGAATACACCGCTGTAAGTGGCGGGGTTAGAGCGCGGAGTCCTGCCGATAGGAGACTGATCTACTACTATCACCTTATCGATAAATTCCGCCCCGGTTATTTTACGGTGCTGGCCAGGCTTCTCTTTACTTCCGTAAAACTTACGGGTAAGCGCCCGGTACAAGATTTCGTCTATTAAGGTAGACTTGCCGGAGCCGGAAACCCCCGTCACACAGATGAAATTCCCCAGAGGAAACTTTACGTCTATGTCTTTGAGGTTGTGCTCCGAGGCTCCCTGTATCTCGATAAACTTTTTTCCCCGCCAGGGCCTTCTGTTTTCAGGTGGATCAATCCTCAATTCCTTCCTCAGGTATTTTGCCGTAAGCGAGTCTTTACTCTCAAGCAGGTCCTGTTTTGATCCGCTGAATATCACTTTTCCGCCGTGCCTGCCGGCGCCCGGGCCTAAGTCTACCACATAATCCGCGTTAAGTATCGTCGCCTCATCGTGTTCTACCACTATCAGGGTATTACCGAGGTCTCTCAAGGACTTGAGAGTAGAGATTAATTTCTGGTTATCTCTCTGATGCAGGCCGATACTCGGCTCGTCAAGTATATAAAGCACACCCACCAATCCTGAGCCTACCTGAGTAGCCAGCCTGATCCGCTGTGCCTCGCCTCCGGAAAGCGTAGCGCTCTTCCTATCGAGGGTAAGGTAATCAAGCCCTACGTCAATACAAAAACGCAGCTTTTGGGTGATTTCTTTAAGCACCGCCTTTGCGATGATTTTTTCTTTCTGATTAAGGTCTAAAGAGTTAAAAAAATGGTGTGCCTCTTTTATAGACATCTGTACTGCCTGCCAGATATTCTTACCCTGGATAGTCACGGAGAGGCTTTCTTGCTTGAGCCTTGCGCCGCGGCATTCTGGACACTGCAGGGTAGACATAAAACGGGATATTTCTTCTTTGAGGAAGTCGCTTTTTGTCTGGACAAATAGTCTCTCAAGGTGCGGAATCACCCCTTCAAAAGGCTTACCGTTAACCTCCTGGCTTGTCCCGTAAAGAATTGCCTTCTGCACCTGCCGGTTTAATTTATTAAACGGAATAGCGAGATCAAAACCCAAGCAACGGGAAAGTTCCCGCAATAACCAACGGTAATAAAGGATATAACCCCTCCCTCCGCGCTTCCAGACTTCGATTGCGCCTCCATTGATAGACTTGCTCCTATCGGGGACTATTAAATCGGCATCGAATTTAAGCTTGGTCCCTAACCCGTTGCATGCGGGGCAGGCGCCGTACGGAGAGTTAAAGGAGAAGACGCGCGGCTCTACTTCGGAATAACTTATGCCGCATTGAGGGCAGGCATACTGCTGACTGAATACTTCCTCCCTCGCCCCCCGCCCTTCGCCCCCTGACGCTACGGCTATCACTATCCCCTTTCCCACCTTAAGGGCGGTTTCAACAGAATCAGTCAGGCGGGGCTTGTTCTGTGGGTTAATCAACAACCTGTCCACTACTACTTCGATGTTATGGGTTTTATATTTGGCCAGCTTCGGACAGCCGGACAATTCGTAAATTTCCCCGTCGACGCGTACCCGCACAAATCCTGATTTCTGGATATTCCTGAAGATATCCCTGTACTCCCCTTTTCTGCCACTGACCAGGGGCGCTAGGATCTGTACACCTTGGCCTTGTGGCAGCGCCATTAATTTATCGATGATCTCCTGCGAACTCTGCCTGGCTATGGACTGGCCGCACTTATGGCAAGACACCCTGCCGATACGCGCAAAAAGAAGCCTGAAGTAATCGTATATTTCTGTTTGCGTTGCTACGGTTGAACGGGGGTTTCCTCCTGCGGTACGCTGCTCTATGGCGATAGACGGGGAGAGCCCGGCAATAAATTCTATATCCGGCTTCTGTAACTGTTCTAAGAATTGGCGCGCGTAGCTGGAGAGGCTTTCCACATAGCGGCGCTGGCCTTCGGCATAGATAGTATCAAAGGCGAGGCTTGATTTACCCGAGCCGGAAAGGCCGGTCACCACGATAAGCCTGTTGCGCGGCAGTTCCAGGTCTATATTTTTAAGGTTGTGCTCTTTAGCACCCCTGATGATGATTTTTTCTTCCATGTTTTAGATAAAATTATAACAAAAAAGAAAGCCCCTGTAAACTCAAGATAAAGACATTATACAGGGGCCCCTTTCTTTAACCCTTATCTTTTCTTCTTTCTTCTGCCGCCTCTCACCATCTTCGCGCAGGAGACATCGCCTTTCTTATCGATAAAGTAAAGGTAGCCCTTTTTCCTCTTGATGCCGCACTTAGCTACTTTTTTAGGGCTGCCTCCTTTTTTCTTACCTCTCGCCATCTT
>CAYNRN010000035.1:0-9458 GCA_964399915.1 uncultured Planctomycetales bacterium | reverse complement strand
CCTCGAAACATCAGTCAAGCCAGCCGCTAAATATCGACTAGTAAGTTTTGCCGAAAAGCAATTGTTCGCGCACAATCAGGAATTTTTTGGCAAATGTGTGCGAGGAATTACGAGCTGCTGGAGCAGTAGCTATACCGTTAGTCGTTGCGTAAGCAGCGAGTAAGCCGAAGCACACGGCAAAAAATTCCGTGCGCGAATAATTGCCCGCAGGCAAAAACAATGAAGTAAGATTTTAGTTGCAAGCGGGCTGCTACTCTGATATCATTCTTTCTATGAATAAATTACGCGTCGGGGTAGTGGGAATCGGGCATCTGGGGTTAAAGCATGCCGCAACTTACAGACAAATCCCGGGATGCGCCCTTACGGCAATCTGCGATACAAATCCTGGACGCATAAGCCACGCTTCGGCTGAATTGAATGTCCCCGGCTTCACCGACTACCGGGAGCTTTTCGGCAAAGTAGACTGCGTAAGCATCGCCGTCCCTACCTCTCTGCATTATGAAATCGGCGCGGCATTCCTGAAAAACGGAATCCATGCCTTACTCGAAAAACCCTTTACTACCGACTTAAAAGAAGCGGATTCCCTGATCAAGATCGCCGGTAGCAAGAAACTAACCCTGCAGGTAGGCCACATCGAACGCTTCAACTCCGCATTTTCTGCCACTAAGGAAATCATCCGGGAGCCTAAATTCATCGAATGCCACCGCTTAAGCCCCTTCCCCAACCGTTCGCTGGATATCGGCGTCGTCCTGGACCTGATGATACATGATATTGATATCATCCTTGGACTGGTAAATTCCCCTTTAAAAAAATCCGAGGCAGTGGGTGTGCCGGTATTAACTGCTTTCGAAGATATCGCTAATGCCCGGCTCACCTTTAAAAACGGCTGCGTCTGCAACCTCACTGCCAGCCGGGTTTCGGATGAAGTAATGCGCAAGATCCGGATCTTCCAGCACGATACCTATATATCATTAGACTATAAAGAAGCCCGCGCCTGCGTTTATAAAAAGGACAGGGCTTCCATCTCAAAAGAAGACCTGCCCATAGAAAAAGAGGAATCCCTGCAGAAAGAACTCGCCTCATTCATCGATTGCCTCGCCGAGGGAAAAGAGCCGCTAGTCAGCGGTAAGGTAGCGCGAGAGGCACTTAAAGTAGCCCTTGAAATCCGCCGAGAGATATGGAAGAAAAACAAGTCCTGATTATTTGCGGAGAACCCTCCGGAGAACTTCACGCCTCCAATCTCGCACGGGAAATCAAAAGGATTAACCCCGCAGTAAAAATATCCGCCGTAGGCGGCGCTTTGCTTAAGGAAGCAGGGGCATCTATCATCTATGATATAAAGGGCCTTTCAGCCTTCGGATTCTTCGATGTTTTAAAGAAACTCCCCGTCTTCTTCGGTTTAAAGAAATTTCTCCTCTCCTATATAGAAAAAAACCGGCCTGATTTAATCGTCCTGGTTGACTTCGGCGGATTCAACCTGCGCCTGGCAAAGGCCTTAAAAAACAAGGTCCCCGTTGCTTATTATATCTGCCCGCAGGTCTGGGCCTCAAGGCCAGGCAGGGTCAAAACAATCAGAAAATATATCACCCGGGCCCTGGTAATCTTTCCCTTTGAAAAGGATTTTTACGCTGCACACGGCGTGGATGCGCAGTTTATCGGGCATCCCCTCCTTGATATCGTCAAGCCCTCCATGGCAAAAGAGGATTTCCTGCGGCAAAACTCGCTCGGCATAAATAATCTGACCATAGCCCTGCTCCCCGGTTCAAGAAACGCAGAGATCCGCAATATCCTGCCGCTGATGGCAGAAGCCGCATCCCTGATCAGCAAAAAAATAAATGCGGTGCAGTTTATAATCGCTAAAACAAAAGGTGTAAGCGAAAAAGAATATACCGCCGCCTTAAAAGGCCGCCTTGAGGGCGCTAAAATTATCGAATCTAAAACTTATGATTGCCTGAATTCGGCGGATTTTGCGCTGGTCGCTTCCGGCACGGCAACGCTTGAAACGGCATTGATCGGAAAGCCTTTTTCAGTGATCTATAAGATGGGTTTATTGAATTATTTGCTCTATAGGCCGCAGGTAAAAGTCCCCTTTGCCTCGATAGTAAATATCCTGGCTGAGAGAAAAATCGTTGAAGAGTTTATTCAGTTTGACGCCAGGCCAAAAAAAATCGCCGGCTATGTAATAGATACCATCGCCGACGCGCAAAAGTTAAAGACTATTAAAGAAAATCTTTCCTTAGTAGTGCACTCCCTGGGAGAACCCGGGGCTGCTTTCCGCGCCGCCCGCCTCCTCCTATCATAGCTCCTGGTGCTCAGGTTATCGGGCACCTGTACCTTTAGGAGAGTTCGGATTCTAATTTGTCGATCAGGCGATCTGCTTCTTTGATGATCGGCAAAGGCAGAAGTTTAGAAAGCTCAATCTCTTTTTTAAGCGCTTTAAGAGTAGAAAGAAACCGCCTCAACGTCACCTCTCTCCTCTTTTTGTAGGCCTCTTGCGGCTCAAGCTCGTCTCTGCTTCTGATCAAACTGGTCAAATCTCTCTTTAGCTGGCCGGCGTCTTTACCTTCCTGGAATATACCTTTTTTAAGATTATCATAATCGTTTTCATCGAGTGATTTCTTGCTCTTTGCCATGCGCAGTACATCTACGGCTTCATAAGTAGGCACATTTGCCGCATCTGCCTGCGCCAGGAAACTATCCTGCAGATAGCGCGGCTCCTCTTTCTCAAGGAAAAAATACGATTTTAAGAGTTTCATTGCCGTCTGTTTCCTGATGCCTATTTCCTTGGAAGTATAAGTATCGAATTTGGCAAACCCCCATTCTTTGAATTTTTTATCCTTCCAAACTGAATATAACGCCCTTCCCAGCTCCACCCAGGAAGTCTTGAAATTTTTTGCCGCTTCCAGCGCGTGGCGCCGGAAGGTATCCTCGCCGAATTCCTGCATCCTCTCTTCCAGGTTCCTTATTGTTTTTGTTTTGCGGTATTCCATGTTAGGCTCCTTTATATCTTTGCGCCATCTCGATCCTTTCATCGATAGGCGGGTGGTCAAAGAAAAACAGCTTTATCAAAAGGTTAGGATTCCTGTCTGCCAGATTCTGGCCTGCCAGCTTTTCCATCATCGAAACAAAAGCGGCTTTATCCTGGGTAACTTCAAGGGCCATCCTGTCAGCGTTTGCCTCCATAGACCTGATGAAATAATTCTCAAGCGGCTGGGTAATCAGCCCGAAGATAATAAAATAGATGAAAACTAAAGGAAGTGCCGCGACCGAAGATAAGGAATCCAGCCCGAAAACAGGCAATAGGTTTGCGGCGGACTTAAAGATCAGGAAAAATAATACCAGCGTTACGGCCGAATTAGTCATGATCATCTTAAGCAGGTGCCTGAGCCGGTAATGAGCGAATTCATGCGCCAGTATCGCTTCGATCTCCTGCTGGGTATATTTTCCCTTTAAAGTATCGGCGAGGATCACTCTCCTTGTCGAGCCCCATCCCACAAAAGCGGCATTTGCCTTAAGGGTTTTTTTACTAAAATCTACTTCAAAGACATCTAAAATTCTTACCTTCATCTTCTCGGCCAAGCCCATTATCCTCTGCCTTAAACCCTCATCCTCCATTTTACGGTATTTAAAGAATAGCGGGATGATTACTACCGGAGTCAACTTGGCTAAAATCAGGCTTAAAAATATCCAAATTACCGAAATCGCCAGCCACCAATTATCGGCAAATGCCTTAAGGACAAAATAAAAAGCCGAAAGTACTATCAGGCTGATGATATAGGACAATACCCCTGCTTTGACATTATCTAAAAGCCAGGAGCCGGGTTTCTCACGGCTGAGCCCGAATTTATGCTCTACCCTAAAGGAGCGGTAGAAATTAAAGGGAAAATCCAAAACCGCATAGCTAAGGAAAGTTATAGCCAGATAAATCAAGAGGGCTAAATATTGGTTTTGGGTAATTTTGGCGATTCCCTGCGACAGTCCGGAAGATAAACCGAGCTTCAGGAATAAAAAAAGCAGGATTAACAGGTAGGCTGTACTAAAAAGGGCAAAACCGTACTTGATATTTGAGTAGCGTTTTGCCCTATTACCCTCTTTGCTCATTTCTCTTTTTTCTCAAGCGGGATGATATTGATGAATGTCCTCACCTTCCCGTGAGATGTCTTCTTCTTGCTGAAAAGAACTTTCCCTTCGCAGAGCGAAAAGAGCGGATCAAGCCCTTTGGCGTTTTTGCCCGCTTTATATGCGTTTATCCCTCTGACAAGTATCTGCCCGGTCTTAACAAGCTGCCCGTTGGATACTTTGAGCATTTTGTCTTTTTTCGGTGTTGAAAAACCTCCAACCATTGTATCCTCCTTAATATATTTGATCTTGATTTTTAGGGAATAACTATACCACAGAATACCTAACTAAGCAACACCTCTTCTGTTTTCTCCGGCAGATAGGCGTTGATTCCCTCTTCCTTAAGGGTATCGCAAAGGCCCTGCGACTGATCAATATCTCCGTGCACGATAAATACCCGTTTTAAAGGCAGGCACCCGCGGACAAAATCGCAGAGCTCTATCCTATCGGCATGGCCGGAAAAAGAGTTGATTACCGTTACCTCGGCATTAAGTTCATATTCAATGCCGAATATGCGCACAAAGGGATCTTTCTCGACGATCCTCCTGCCCAGCGTATCTCCTGCCATATAACCGACTACCAGGATGCTGTTGCGGGAATCCTCAATGTTATTCTTCAGATGGTGCAGGATGCGCCCGGACTCGCACATTCCGGAACCGGCGATAATAATCATCGGCCGGCGGTCGTTATTTAAATTCTTGGACTCCTGCTGATTGCGGACGTAACGCAAATTCAGGAAATCGAACGGGCTTGCCCCCTGCCTGATCAATTGCTGGGCCATGGGGTTAAAGAAAGCGGCGTGGTATTTAAAAACTTCGGTGATATTGCTGGCTAAGGGGCTATCCACATATATAGGTATGACCGGGAGCGCCTTTTCTTTAAAAAGTTCGTTTAAGAAATAAAGCACCTCCTGAGTCCTCTCAAGCGCAAACGAAGGAATAAGGACCTTGCCTTTACGCTCAACCGTGCGCCTGACTACATCTTTCAATTTTAACTTTGCTTCTTCAATCGGTGCATGCAGGCGTTTTCCGTAGGTGCTCTCGATAATAAGATAATCAAGGCCCTTTGGGATAACCGGGTCATTAAGCAGGGGCAGATTCTTCCTGCCCAGATCTACGGCATAACCTAACTTGATTATCCCTGAATTATTCTTGATTTCAACTACCGCTACAGCCGAACCGAGTATGTGCCCGGCATCGTGCAAAGTGACGAAACAGTCTTTTGCCAGGCAAAAACGCTGATTATAGGAAAGAGAACGAAACCTTTTTATCGCCTTAACCGCTTCTTTTTTTGTATAAAGCGGCTTTCTCAAAGGCAGGCCCAGCCTACGGTTAATCTTATTGACGTACCTGATATCTTCTTCCTGGATCTTACCCGAATCTTCAAGCATAAGCTCGGCAAGGTCCTTGGTCGCGGAAGTGGAATAAATTTTACAACGCAGCCCCTTACCGATCAAACCCGGGATATTTCCGCAGTGGTCTATATGGGCGTGCGATAAGACTACCGCATTCAGTTTACGGGGGTTATAAAGGAAAGTGGTATTTACCTGATAGAATTCGTCGCGGTGGCCGTGGAAGAGCCCGGCATCAAGCAGGATCTGAGATTGCCCCGTGCTGATGATATGGCTTGAGCCGGTTACGCTCCTTACTGCTCCCAAAAATTGCAGTTTTATCGGCATAATTAATCGCGCGCTTTCAGTTTAAAAACTATCAGCAGTACCGAGAAAGGATATATAAGGCTAAACCACATCAATACTCTATTTGCGAGGAAATAATCCAGTAACGCCGTGGGGCTACGGAAAACACTCATACCGACTGCCGCCAGTACATATTGAATCCAGAAGACTTTGACCGGAGAGCCGAAGATCACCGCCGCTATATATCTTCTAAATTGTATCTTGGTCAGCCCCGCGCCTAAATCCTGAAACCTGTAAGGGACTAACGGCGCAGCGCGCAGAAGAAATAACCAGAAGAAACTTAAGCGCCCCATTTTATCGTCAAGATGCCTGTATTTCTCAGGCAGGTGGTGTTCGATAAATCCGCGGCCGAGGCGGCGCGATAAACCGAATAAAACAAAGGCATTAATTATCTCTGCCAGCCATATCAGCAGCGCGCTTAAGTATGGCCCGAAGACAAAGGCCCCGGCTATCCAGAAGACATCCTTGGAGAAGAAAACAAAGAAGGTTACTACAACATAGAGCACGACATAAAGCTGGCAGGAGAAAACCAGCGGTACTTCTCCCACCAGCATCTCTACCATATCCGGATGAAAGCTTAAGTTCCTTCCCAGATAATACAGCGCCACAAACAGCAATATTAAGGCAAGGAATTCTATCCTGCTTTTTATCCTGTGGTTATTCATGGGCGGGATCTTTTATACGACAAATAGATTGCGGGAAGAAAACTTTCCGTCTGTAGTCAAATTTACGCCTAAGCGTTTCAATCCTACCTCATCTCCCGGCGTCGGGATATGCGTCATATGCACCTCGCAGCCGTTGAGCTCTTTTAATTTATTCATTGCCAGTTCCGCGGTGTGGTTGGTAGTAGCGCTGATAGCAAGTGCGATTAACGTCTCCTCTAAATCAAGGCTCTCAGATTCGCTATTTAATACCCCTTCTTTCAGTTTTCCGATCTGATTAATGATATGCGGTGATAAAAGCAAAATCTCATCGGGTATATTAGCCAGCACTTTTACCGCGTTTAAGACCAGGCTGGAAGCCGCATGCATAAGTTTTGAGTTTTTTCCGGTAATGATACGCTCGTCCGCAAGTTGAATTGCCGCTCCGCAGAAAATCCCTTCATTGCCTTTGCCGCTGCGTTCGGCATCATCTGCCGCCTTTCTGGCCACCTCTACTACTGCCCTGTCCGTGACTTTTACCCCCAATTCCTCCATCAGCAGATTGACTTTATCTACGGTCTCTTTTCTCTCGATCCCCAGGACATACTCGCTGTTATAACGGAAGTACCTGCGGATCAACTCCTGCCTTGCCGCTTCCTGGACTATTTTATCGTCAACTATGCCGAAACCCGCGCGGTTAACCCCCATATCCGTAGGAGAATTATAAGTCGGAAGGTTGGCGTCTTTATTGAATATTTTAGTCAGAATGAGTTTCAGGATGGGGAAACTTTCCACGTCCCGGTTGTAATTTATCGCGGTCTTATTGTATTTATTCAGGTGAAACGGGTCCACCAGGTTAAAATCCTGAATATCGGCGGTAGCTGCCTCATAAGCCAGGTTCACAGGGTGCTTCAGGGGAAGGTTCCAGATCGGAAAGGTCTCGAACTTGGCGTAACCTGCGTTTACCCCGCGCTTATGCTTCTGATAAAGCTGGGAAAGGCAGGTAGCAAGTTTGCCGCTTCCCGGACCGGGCGCGGTGACTACTATTATCGGCTTCTTGCTTTCTACAAACTCGTTCTTACCGAACCCCTGGTCGCTGACGATTTTATCAACATCCGCAGGGTAACCTTCTATCGGATAATGCAGGTAAACTTTCACTCCCCGGCGCTCAAGTTTATTCTTAAACATCGTTGCTGTCGGCTGATTCGCAAAACGCGTAATCACTACCGACAATATATCCAGCCCCCAGCCCCTTAAATCATCTATCAGTTTTAGCGTCGCCGCGTCATAGGTAATCCCGAAGTCTCCCCTGACCCTGCCCTTTTCAATATCGCCGGCATAGATACAGAGCACGATATCAATCTTATCCTTTAATTCCTGCAATAACCTTAATTTTACGTTGGGGTCGTAACCGGGAAGGACGCGCGCGGCATGATAATCAAAACAGAGCTTTCCCCCGAACTCAAGGTAAAGCTTATTGTCGAACTTCCTTACCCTGTCGGTAATCGCGGAGGTCTGTTCTTTCAGGTATTTTTCGTTATCAAATCCGGTCTTTTTCATCTGTATGATTTATTTATAATTATATTATAAGCGTTAATATTTGTAAAGTTTTCATTCAAAATAAAACCCCCTGCCTCCTTAGGACAAAGGGGGCAGGGGATAGCTTCAGGCTTAAATCTTTTGTTATACCAGCCCCTGTTCAAGCATCGCGTTTGCCACTTTAACAAAACCGGCGATATTGGCGCCGTTGACGTAATTGATGTAATTGCCTTCCTTGCCGTATCTGACGCACTGCTCGTGTATAGCAATCATAATATCATGCAGCCGCCTGTCGACTTCTTCCCTTGTCCAGGAGAGCCGCAAACTATTCTGGCTCATTTCCAGCCCTGAGGTTGCCACGCCTCCGGCATTGGAAGCCTTACCCGGCGCATAGAGGATTTTTGCTTTCTGGAAAACCTCTACTGCTTCCGGAGTGCTGGGCATATTAGCGCCCTCGCCTACAGCAATACAGCCGTTTTTTACTAATGTCTTCGCGTCGTTTGCGTCAATCTCGTTCTGGGTAGCACTGGGAAAAGCCACATCGCATTTGATACCCCAGGGCTTTTTGCCTTCATGGTATTTGCAATTAAACTCTTTTGCGCACTCCCTAATCCTGCCGCGCTTGACATTCTTTAACTCCATTACGCAGCTTAACTCTTTCTTATCGATACCGCCTTCATCGTGAATAAACCCGTTAGAATCTGATAGGGTCACGACTTGTGCCCCTAATTGCAGAAGTTTCTCTACGGTGTATTGCGCCACATTGCCTGAGCCCGATACCGCGCAGACCTTCCCCTTTAATGATTCACCTTTTGTCTTAAGCATCTCCTGCACAAAATAAACGCAGCCGTAACCCGTGGCCTCCGGACGGATTAAACTTCCGCCCCAACTCAGGCCTTTGCCGGTCAAAACACCGGTGAACTCATTGCGCAATTTTTTATATTGGCCAAAGAGATAGCCGATTTCCCGGCCTCCTACACCGATATCTCCGGCCGGGACATCTGTGTCAGGCCCGATATACCGGAATAATTCGCTCATGAAGCTCTGGCAGAAGCGCATTACTTCATTATCGGATTTGCCCTTAGGGTCAAAATCAGAGCCGCCCTTGCCTCCGCCCATAGGCAGGGTAGTCAGGGCATTCTTAAATACCTGTTCGAAGGCGAGGAATTTCAAAATCCCCAAATTAACGCTGGGATGAAAACGTAATCCCCCTTTATAAGGGCCGATAGCGCTGTTCATCTCAATACGGAACCCCCGGTTGACCTGGATCTCCCCTTTGTCGTCTGTCCAAGGCACGCGGAAAATAATTGTCCTCTCCGGCTCAACTATCCGCTCCAGGATCTTAGCTTCCTGATATCTGGGGTTTTTCTCTAAGAACGGCACTAGCGATTCCGCTACTTCCTGCACTGCCTGATAAAACTCAGGCTGCGCCGGGTCCCTCTCCTTAACCTTGCTCATAAACG
>CAYNRN010000034.1:0-9713 GCA_964399915.1 uncultured Planctomycetales bacterium | reverse complement strand
TGTGAAGATACTCGTAGTTACCGGAATTTTATTCTGTTTACTGGGGGTATTAAATTTATTCTGGCAGAGAAAGTTGACATGGTTAGGTTAGAAGAGCATAAGCAGATAACTGAAGAGAGCGCTATTGAAAAATTTCCGTCTGTCCCGCGCGTTTATATCCCGTTAGCTCAGCATTTAGGCAAAACCTGCGAGGCCTGCGTTAAGCCGCAAGATAGCGTTAGCCTGGGGCAGAAGATCGGCACGGTTCAGGCGCATGTATTTTCTCCTGTGCATGCTTCTGTATCCGGGAAGGTTGTTGCGATACAGCAGTATCCGCACCCGGTTCTTGGCAGGGCGCAGGCGATTGTAATCGATAGCGATGGCCAAGACGCAGCCGCAAACCGCACACTGCAAACCGAGAACCGGGTAAATAGTTTTGCTGCCGAACAAATCCGCAATATCGTATTTGAGGCCGGAATAGTCGGAATGGGAGGGGCGAGTTTCCCTTCGCATATAAAATTGAATCCTCCCAAACCCGTAGCTACTTTAATCATCAACGGAGCTGAGTGTGAGCCGTATTTAACCGGCGATTACCGCCTGATGATTGAGAGAACATCCGAGATCATCAAGGGTATCGAGTTAGTTGCGAAATGTTTAGGTGTAAGAAATGTTTATATCGCTATTGAAGACAATAAGCCGCAAGCGACCGCAAAATTCAGGGCGGTTAGCGGTGGGCGGTTAGCGGTAAGCGGTCGCAAACCGAACACCGCAAACCGAACACCGCAACTTATAGTTTTAAAATCTCAATACCCGCAGGGCGGCGAGAAGCAGCTGATCAAGAATGTCCTGAGAAAAGAAGTCCCCAGCGGGAAATTGCCTTTTGATATAGGCGTGGTTGTGCATAACGTGGCAACGGTATATGCCATCTATGAGGCAGTTTACCTTGGCAAGCCGCTGTATGAGCGCGTAGTGACAGTTGCTGGGAGTTGCGTCGTCAATCCCAAAAACCTGCTGGTGCGCCTGGGCACCCCGGTTAAAGAATTAATAAATTACTGCGGTTTAAAAGAAAAGCCGGCAAAGATTATTATCGGCGGGCCGATGATGGGTATCGCGCAGTATAATTTAGATGCGCCGGTTATCAAAAGCTCAAACGGAGTTTTATGTTTAAATAAGGAAGAGGTTAAGACAGTTGAAGAGGGCGTATGTATCCGTTGCGGCCGCTGCGTGGAATATTGTCCCGCAGGGCTTATGCCGTGTTTAATCAGCATGGCGTCGGAAAAAGAAAAATGGGATTTGGCTAAAGTTTACGGATGTATTGATTGTATAGAATGCGGATTATGCGCCTACGTTTGCCCGCAGTCAAGGGATATGGTGCAGGCGATTAAAAAGGCAAAATTAAAGGTGAGTAAATGATGGTTCGACGCACTACGTTTGCACGCCATCATCCTGAGCGACTGAAAGGAGCCGAAGGATGAAACAGGCTGTGCGTTACGGTTTTATTTTAGGCATAATTTGTTTTTTGGCTAGCGCGGTTTTAGCGATTGTGGACGCGGTTACCGAGCCCAACATCAAGATACAGCAGGCAAAAGAGGAAAAGGCCGCCTTAGAGGAAGTATTTCCGGAAGCCGCTATATTCAAGCCTCGTCTATCCCAAGAAGAAGTTTTATATTTCCTTGCTTACGATAAAGACAATAAATTACTGGGGTTTGTGATTAAGGCGCAGGCCAAGGGCTATTCTTCGGAGATTGAAACTCTTGCCAGCCTTAACCTGAATTTAAATATTAGACAGGTAAAGGTGCTCTCGCAAAACGAAACCCCCGGCTTAGGCTCAAGGATCGCCATGGATTCCTTTACCGGCCGTTTCGCGGGAAAAAACCTGGCTGGGTTAAATGATGTGCAGGCGATTACCGGCGCGACTATCTCATCGGGTGCGGTAATTAAATCTATAAAAGATAAATTAGCGGGATTAAACGAGCAGCTAACCAGGGAAACCAACAATGGAAAATAATTTCTTAGTTTCCGTTTCACCGCACTTACGCACCCGGGAATTAACCCCTAAGATAATGTGGCTGGTATTCTTCAGTCTGCTGCCTTCCGGTATCGCCGGGACAATAATCTTCGGTATACCGGCTTTAAAAATAATAATTATTTCCGTATTAACCTGCGTATTTACCGAGGCCGGCATACAAAAACTCCGGCGTAAAAAGATTACCGTCAGTGACGGCTCTGCCGCTTTAACCGGCCTGCTTTTAGCCTATAACCTGTCTTCAAATGTCCCTTTTTGGTTGCCGCTTGCCGGAGGGGCCTTTGCCATCCTCATCGTCAAGCAGGCATTTGGCGGGCTGGGGATGAATATTTTTAATCCGGCTCTGGCTGCCCGGGCATTTCTCATGGCTTCCTGGCCGAAGCATATGACGGATTTTGCCAAGCCCTTTAGCGCTGATGCGGTTACCAGCGCTACTCCCTTGATGATGATTGACGAGGGCAAGGCGCAAAATTTGGCAGAATTAGGCCTGAATTTCTGGGATCTCTTACTGGGCAGGCGCGGCGGCTGTATCGGAGAAGTCTGCATATTGGCGCTTTTAGTCGGGGCGGCGTTTTTGCTCTGGAAAAAATATATCTGGTGGCAGGCGCCGGCAGGTTTTGTTTTAAGCTTGGGGTTTTTAAGCTGGATTTTTACGGGAAAGGGCTTTTTCCACGGAGATTGGGTTTTTAGCGTGCTTTCCGGAGGATTGATTTTAGGCGCATTTTTTATGGCTACGGATTATGTGACTACGCCTCTGGCGAGAACCGGGCAGCTGATTTTTGGCACCGGGTGCGGCCTAATCACTTTTATCATCAGAAAATACGGGGGATATCCCGAAGGCGTTTCATATTCGATATTAATAATGAACGCGACAGTGCCTTTGATTGACAGGTATATTCGCCCGCGCGTTTACGGCACAAAATTAGCTAAAAATAAACCATGAACTATGCATAATGAACTATAAACTAAGCTTATGAGGAAATTGATTAAAGAATTCACTAAGGGCATCACCGTAGAAAACCCTACTTTTGCGCTCGTCTTAGGATTATGCCCGACTCTGGCGGTTTCCACTTCGGTGGTTAATGCCGTAGGAATGGGTATTGCCGCGACCTTTGTGCTGCTCGGATCAAATATAATCATTTCGGCAATACGCAAATTAATCCCCAGCGAGATCCGCATTCCCTGCTACATTGTGATTATCGCTACCTTTGTCACTATTAATGAGCTGATACTGGAGGCTTATTTTCCGGTTCTTGACCAATCACTGGGAATATTTGTGCCTTTAATTGTTGTTAATTGTATCGTTTTAGGCAGGGCAGAGGCGTTTGCCTGTAAGAATAAAGTTTTGCCTTCGATATTCGATGCATTAGGAATGGGGGTAGGTTTTACCATGGCCCTTTGCCTGATTGCGGCGATTCGCGAATCGCTGGGCACAGGGGAATTATTGGGGATAAAGATAGTCAATAATTTTGAGCCGGTGACTATGATGATTCTCGCTCCCGGAGCGCTTTTAACCCTGGGGCTGCTCATCAGTTTAGTCAATTATTGGCAGCTGAGGTTAAAAGCCAAAAGGGCAGCGATAAATGCGGGATGCCAAAAGGCGGGGTGCGATGGATGTAAGTAGTTTTGTGGCGATTATAGTTTCCATGGTCTTTGTCAATAATTTTATCCTGCACAAGTTTTTGGGGCTTTGTTCATTTATCGGCGTATCTAAAGAGACTAGGCCCGCGGTTTCTATGGGCCTTGCGGTTACTTTCGTCACCACGATGTCCAGCATTATTACCTGGCTCATCTACCGTTTTATTCTTATCCCCCTTGATATCACATACCTGCGTACAATTTCTTTCATTTTGGTAATTGCCAGTTTTGTGCAGTTTGTGGAGATGGTAGTAAGAAAAACCTCTCCGGCGCTTTATAAGGTCTTTGGGATTTATCTTCCCTTAATCACCGTAAACTGCGCTGTTTTGGGGGTAGCAGTGCTTAATTCTGAAACCTTCTTTTTGCATGACAAGGCAATTGGGGGAAGCTTCATAATGAGCGTTGTGCAGGGATTTTTTGCCGGAATCGGATACCTATTGGCAATGTTTTTGATGTCCGGGATAAGGGAGAGGCTTGAGCTTTCAGACGTGCCGCACTGCTTTAAGGATGTGCCTTTAGCTTTCGTTATCGCTTCTTTAATGAGCCTTGCTTTTATGGGCTTTAACGGATTTTCCCTCTAAGCTATCTATTAGCGGGAGGGATCCCGCCTGCGGGCAAGGATGGCGCTGCGGGAAAGATTTAAACTATGGAAAAGAAGATGTTTTTTGAAATTATTATTCCCGCCTTAAGCCTTTGCGGCTTAGGGGTAGCTTTTGGGGCAGGGCTTGCCATTGCCGCAAAAAAATTTTGCGTAAGCGCTGATCCGCGTTTACAGGAAATTTTTGAAAAATTACCGGGGGCAAATTGCGGTGCCTGCGGTATGGCCGGATGCATGGGGTTCGCCGAAGGATTGATTTGCGGTAAATGTACAATAGAAAAATGCGCCCTGATGCATGAAGACCAGAGAGAAAAGATAGCCGAGATCCTCGGTATTGAAGCAAAAGAGAAGGTGAAGCTGGTAGCGACGCTGCATTGTAACGGAGGGATAAAAGTCAGGGATAGATTCCGTTATCAGGGGATTCAGGAGTGCGCTGCCGCCAACCTGGCAATGGCAGGGCAGAAGGAGTGTATCTTCGGCTGCCTGGGTTTTGGCGACTGCGCTAGAATCTGCCCATTCGGCGCTATAGGGATGTCGCAGGGTGGCCTGCCGGTTGTAAACGATGCAAAGTGTAAAGCCTGTAATAAATGTGTGGAGGTTTGTCCGAAGAAATTATTTACTCTGATTCCGGCAAAAGCAAAAGTTTACCCCGTTAGAGATAAGACGCCAGAGGCGACTGCCGGCTGCCTTCGGCAGCCTATCTCTAACGGGGTTTATATTGCCTGCAGCTCGCATGATACGGGCAAAGATACAAAAACAGTTTGTCCGGTGGGCTGTATTGCCTGCCGGCTCTGCGAAAAGGCCTGTAAATTTGATGCCATACACGTAATTGACAACCTGGCAGTCATCGATTATCATAAATGTACCTCCTGCGGGGAGTGCGTAAAGGTCTGTCCAGTAAAATGTATAAAGGTGAGAGAATGAATATAGCCGTTTTTGCTTCGGGTAGAGGGACTAATTTTGCGGCGATTATCCGCGCTGTTAATGCCGGAAAAATAAAGGCGCGCTTAGCGCTTTTAGTTTCGGATAATCCTAAGGCCGGTGCTGTCGCCCGCGCAAAACGAGCCGGGATAAAGGTAGCTTTAGTCAAAAGAGAAGATTTACCAAGTAAAAAAGAGTTTGAGGAAAGGATTATCCGGTGTTTGAAAGCGGAAAATATTGAACTTATTGTTTTGGCGGGATTTATGCGTATCTTGGGCGAGACTTTGCTTACGAATTATAAAGGGCGCATCTTGAATATCCACCCGGCGTTATTGCCCTCTTTTAAGGGTTCCTCGGGGATTAAAGACGCTTTTGATTACGGGGCTAAAGTTACCGGGGTTACGGTACATTTTGTAGACGAAAAGATGGACCACGGCCCGATCATCCTCCAGCGTCCGGTACGTATTGAAGAAGACGATACCCCCGAGTCGCTGGAAGCAAAAATTCATAAAGTTGAACATAAACTCTATCCTCAGGCAATACAATTATTCGTGGAAGGAAAATTAGCTGTAGAAGGCAGGAAGGTCAGAATCTCTCTTCGGAAGACTTAGCCCACAAAGCCGCGCGGTTTAAAACGGTCTTATTGTTTGTCGCAAGATTATCAAGTTCTAATTCGGAAAAATCCCTAAAATCATAGGTCTTTATAGTAAAGGCGACTATCTTCAGGACTTCTTTGTCAATATCAACGCCCTTCTTAGCCTCAGGTTTCTGAAATCTTAATTTAACCCTGTGCCTGATCTGAGAAAGTAGAAAATCGCGCATGGTGATGTCGCGGTAAGCGACATTTACGCCCCCCCTATCGCCGATAAGTTCAGGAGCCAGGCGCATATCGGAAATCGCCCGATGCTGGTATTCGGTCCAGGAGATAAATTCGTAAGAAACCTTCTTTAAATCCTCTACATAGAAAATCTCCCTCATCTCAATGCCGTTTTTGACGTCGGCTGCAAGGATACAGTAAAATTGCGGCTCATGCCATTTCCCCCGCCGGCTGCTGAAGACTGCGCGGCGCAAGACGCGCCAGACTTTGCTGATTTTATCCAGCGCTTCCTGATTATATTTGACTTGTTGCGATTTTTCCTGCTCCGGGATTTCCTTAATCAGGTATTGCAGGCGCAGGGTTTCACCTGCGAATTCTTCCTTATTCTTATCCGTTTCGATATTAAAGCGTTCAATATATTTTTCCGGTTTATCGGCAGGGGCAAAAAGGTCTTCTACGGGCAGATAGACCCAAAGGGTTGAACCGACAAGTTTAACGGTTACCTCTAAAGCGTATTCTTTTTCGGAGATATCCCGGATTGCCTCGGCGATATTTTCTTTGGAGAAAGCAGGCGCGGTTGAAGAGGTGCATCCGCAGACTGTGAGGATTAATGAAAACGAGATCTTAAGCAGTATTACGGACTTTACCGAATTCTTTAAAAATCGCTTCAATCTCGTCATAATTGAGTTCTTCTTTTTTAAGCAGTTCCTGTGAAAGCCTATCAAGCAGGGGCGTCTCTTTTTGCAGTAATTCCGTAACTTCCTGTAGACAGGTTTGCATTAGTTCCTGTACATCTTTATCCAGACGGTATTTCATGTCTTCAGATAATTCAGAGAGGCCGTATCTTTTCGTCTTCCAGCCCACGGCAAGGAAGTTGCCGATAATCCCTGACTTACCCATGCCTACCTGCCATACCATAAAATGGGCGATCTGTAACGCCGTACTGAAATCTCCGGATACGCCGCCAGTAGTAAATCCGAATTTAATTTTCTCAGCGGCAAATGAACCGAGGCAAATCTTAATCTCGTTTAAAAGCTGGTTCTGGTCATCTATAAATGTATCTTCCCGTTCAGGCGTCCAGGTCACGCCTCCGGTATGGCCGCGCGGAGTTATAGTTATTTTAAATACGTCTTTTGTCGGGGCAAGAAGGTAAGTTACGATTGCGTGGCCTGCTTCATGATAGGCAGTTTGTATTTTCTCTTTCTGGGATAATTTTACTCTTCGCCTGAGGCCTAGATACAGCCTTTCCCGGGCATCGTCGACATCCTTCATGATAATTGACTGCCTTTTATTTCTTACCGCAATCAGCGCGGATTCCCTGACGATATTTGCGATATCCGCAGGGCTCTGTCCTACGGTGACTCTGGCCAAGCGGTCAATTTTTACGCTCTCCGGGTCGAATTTTACTTTCTTAAGATAAAAAGCGAATAGTTTTTCCCGGTCTTCCAGGCTGGGTTTGTCTACATAGATCTTGCGGTCGAATCTTCCAGGCCGCAGAAGGGCTTCATCAAGAAAAAACTCCGGCATGTTAGTAGCGCCTATAATAACAATATTTACATCCTTTTCTTTAAGCCCGTCCATTTCCACAAGCAGCTGGTTCAAGGTAGTATTAGTTTCCGATTGCCCTCCGAATCCCCGGTCTGCTGCCCTTTGCGCGCCTACCGCATCAATTTCATCGATAAAAATAATGCATCCACCCTGAATCTCAGCTAATTGCCCGGCACGCTTAAAAAGGCTGCGGATTCTGCCGGCGCCCACGCCTACAAACATCTCAACGAATTCTGATCCCGACATGGAGATAAAGGGGAGTTTTGCTTCGGTAGCAATGGCTTTGGCAAGATAAGTCTTTCCGCATCCAGGAGGCCCTAACATCAGGATGCCCTTTAAGATCTTTCCTCCGATACGCTGCAGTTCGGCGCGGTCTTTGACAAGCTTGACGACTTCCAGGGCTTCCTGCTTAGCTTCATCCATGCCGATGACATCGTCCCAGGTAATTCCTAATTCTGCTCCGTCAATGGATTTCTTTTTAGTTTGAGAGAATGATTGCAACCCCTTGCGGAACATCAACCAGTACCACATCCCGGTATAGACAACGCCGAATACTAAAGCCATGATCAGCTGCAGATAAAGCTGCAGTGGTATCATCGCTAGTTGAGATTGCCGCAGGTACGGCTCTGCTTCATTCCAGGCGCGCAATCCATTGACTATCAGGATGGTAAGAGTAAAGCCGATTACGATAAGGACGGTGATAATCAGGGCTTTTATCCAATGCAGCTTGATATAAAACTTTGTCTTCGGCCAGTTCATAAAGACTCCTTTTTTATGCTTATTTGATTATTTAAGATAACATACCGCCTAGCCTTAGTCAAACCTTTTCTACCTTGTTAACTGGCGGAAAGCTTCTCTTGACTTAAAGGTATTTACGTGTATAATAAAATTTCCGCTTTAACTTCCCAATATTTATCAGGAGGAATAAGATGTCAAAGATAGCCAGGACGCATGCGCGTCAGATACTTGATTCAAGGGGGAATCCTACTATAGAGGTAGATATAGCGCTGGAAAGCGGCGTTATGGCACGCGCAGCTGTGCCTTCGGGTGCTTCAACCGGAGAGAAGGAAGCGCTGGAATTAAGGGACGGAGATAAAAAGCGTTATGGCGGCAAGGGGGTATTGAAAGCCGTAGAGAACGTAAATAACGTAATTGCTTCTAAAATAAAAGGTTTAGCCCCTGATTTTAAAAAGATCGATCAGCTGCTGATTGATTTAGACGGGACACCTAACAAGGCAAAGCTTGGGGCAAACGCGATTTTAGGCGTATCAATGGCCTGCGCAAAGGCAGCAGCGGTTGCCTGCCAAGAACCGCTTTATAAATTCATCGGAGGCAAAGACGCGCATATCCTGCCTATTCCGCTGATGAATATTTTAAACGGGGGAATGCATGCGGATAATAACCTGGATATACAGGAATTTATGATTATGCCGATAGGCGCGCCTACTTTCAGCGAAGCGCTGAGGTACGCTACCGAAGTGTTCCATAAGTTAAAAGCAATACTTAAATCCAGAAAATTAGCTACTTCCGTCGGAGATGAGGGGGGTTTTGCGCCAAATCTTAATTCTAATTCGCAAGCCCTGGATCTGATAGTTGAGGCAATATCGGCAGCCGGATATAAGCCGGGCAAAGAGGTATTCTTAGCGCTTGATTGCGCAGCAAGCTCTTTTGTGAAGGACGGTAAATACCAGTTTGAAGGCGCTCTCAAGAGTGCTGTTGAGCTGATAAAGATTTACGAGGGGTATCTTACGGAATACCCGATAGTTTTAATTGAAGACGGCTTGGGTGAGCATGATTGGCAGGGCTGGAAACAGCTGACTGCGGATTTAGGGAGAAAACTGCAGCTGGTTGGCGATGATATTTTTGTGACAAATCCGGAGATCTTCAAAAAAGGTATTGCGGAAAAAATCGCTAATGCTATACTGATAAAGGTAAACCAAATCGGCACTCTGAGCGAAACGCTGGAAGCAGTAGCTATTGCCAAAAAGAATAAATACGCCGCAATCATCTCGCACCGTTCAGGCGAAACAGAAGATACCACAATCGCGCAGCTGGCAGTAGCCACAGGCACCGGGCAGATTAAGACAGGTTCCTTATCCCGCACCGACAGGGTCTGTAAGTATAATGAACTATTGAGGATCGAAGAGGAGCTGGGAAAAGCGGCAGTTTACGCCGGCACACTTTGG
>CAYNRN010000033.1:0-12432 GCA_964399915.1 uncultured Planctomycetales bacterium | reverse complement strand
ATCCTGAATAGTTTTGATGTCTTTATGCTGCCTTCGCTTAGCGAAGGCCTGCCGATTTCTCTGCTTGAGGCGATGTCAGTCGGGCTGCCCTGTATAGCAAGCAATGTCGGCGGAATCCCCGAGGTAATCGAAGACGGGAAAAACGGGATGCTGGTGCCGGCCGCAGATATACCGGCGTTAAGCGCGGCAGTCCGGGCAGTAATAACAAATGCGCAGTTATCTTCGGGGCTGGGTTTGTCTGCGCGCAGGCGCGTACTGGATTTATTCGGCCCATCGCAATATGTAGACAGAGTGGTAGGTTCTTATGACCGGCTTATCAAAGCAGGCCGGATAAATTAAGGAGAGAGAGAATGAAAAAGGCATTTATTACGGGCATCACCGGACAGGATGGCTCTTACCTGGCAGAGTTTCTCATCGAAAAGGGCTATAAGGTTTACGGTTTTGTCAGGCGCTCCTCAACCTTTAATACCCAGAGGATAGACAAGCTCATTGAATTTAAATCGCCGAAATATTTTGACTGGGAAAGAGGCGATTTTTCTGACAGCGACAGCCTGCTGCGCGCCTTAAGTAAGATAAAGCCGGATGAGATATACCACCTCGCTGCCCAAAGCCACGTAAAAGAGAGTTTTAACATTCCCGTCTATACATTTGATATAGTGGCTACCGGGACTTTACGTCTCCTGGAAGTAATCAGGGCCCTGGGTTTAAAAAGCAAGATTTACAATGCTGCCTCTAGCGAGATGTTTGGCGATGCCCCTGCGCCGCAGAATGAATTTACCCAGTTTAGGCCCCGCAGCCCCTATGCCGTAGCTAAGGTAGCGGCATTTAATATTGCGGTTAATTACCGCCAGGCCTACGGGATGTTTATCTCCAACGGCATACTTTTTAACCATGAGAGCCCTAACCGAGGAGAAACTTTTGTAACCCGTAAAATTACCCGCGCCGTTGCCAGGATGGCTTGCGGCATACAGGATAAGCTTGTTTTAGGCAACCTTGATAGCAGAAGAGACTGGGGTTTTGCTCCCGAATATGTAGAAACGATGTGGCTTATGTTGCAACAGGCCAAGCCCGCTGATTTTGTAATCGCTACCGGTAAAAACCATTCAGTGAGAGAATTTGTGGATAAGGCCTTTGCTTACGTCGGGGTACAAATCAAATGGCAAGGCAGGGGTTTATCAGAAAAAGGCGTAGTTGCCAAAATAAAAGACGGCCCTTACGCAAGACACCTTAGATTCAAGAAGTCGGATGTTGTGGTGTTTGTGGACCAGGCGTTTTTCCGGCCGACGGAAGTTGATAATCTATTAGGAAACTCCTCCAAGGCAAAAAAGGTGCTGGGCTGGCAGAATCGCACCGATTTCCAGCAACTGGTAAAGATAATGATGGAAGCTGACCTTAAAAAGACGGAATTGCTGCTTAAGGGTACAAGAGAACATAAGGAAGAATGGAGACAGTACATAATATGAAGGTATTGGTTTTAGGCTCTACGGGCTTTCTGGGCAGCTGGGTAGTTAAAAAGTTAAAAGAGTTAAAGCCGGAGGCATCGATATCTGAAGCCGCTCTGTCGAAAGGGACTGACCTGCGCGACGGCGGCCAGACCTCAACTTTATTTAAAAACAGCAAGCCGGAATTTGTCATAAATTGCGCCGCTGATGTAGGGGGGATACAGTATGGTTATCTGCATTCAGCGGAAATTTATCATAATAACCTAGAAATGGTCCTGAATATCTTCCGGGCCTCTAGCGAATTCAAGGTGAAAAGGCTGATCCAGCCGATTTCTAACTGTGCATACCCGGCAAGGGAGAGATTTTTTAAGGAGAAAAATTTCTGGAACGGCCCGCTCGACGAATCAGTCTTGGTTTACGGGATGGTGCGTAAGATGGCCTGGGTTGGTTCATGGGCATATCAGAAGCAATACGGCCTGGATACCGCAAATCTTGTCCTTTCAAATATGTACGGCCCGGGCGATCATTTTGACGAGATAAGGTCGCATGCCTTAGGCGCATTAGTAAAAAAGATACTTGATGCCAAGATCCAGGGCAAAAAGGAAGTAGTCGTCTGGGGCACGGGGAAACCGGTGAGGGAGTGGCTTTATGTGGAAGACGGGGCCGAGGCCATGGTGAGGGCGCTGGATATGGAATCCTGCCCGGGCATAGTAAACGTGGGCACCGGAGAGGCTATTTCAGTAATCAAACTTGCCAATTTAATTAAGAAGATCGCCGGCTGGGGCGGGAAATTCGTTCTCGACACTAAAAAAGCCGACGGAGCGCCGTATAAGATGGTCGACGGCTCCAAAGGCAGAAGGCTTTTAGGCTGGCAGCCGCAGGTTTCTCTGGAGCGCGGGATAAAAAAGACAGTTGATTATTATTTAGCAGAGAGAGTGCTAAGGAAGGGTTAAATAAGATGCAGGTCATAAAATCAAGCGGCCATAAGATAGCGCTGAAATTCGGCCAGGCCGATATAAAAGACGGGCTGTCATTCTTCTCTGAACCAAACGATTATATCCAGGTCGGCGGCTGGCGTTATACCAAGGGCAAAAAATTATCCAGCCATATTCATAATTTATGCAGGAGGGAAATCGGCGGCACGCAGGAATTCATATATGTTGTTAAGGGCAGGCTTAAGGCAAGCATTTATGACGATAAGGAAAACCTTATTGAGTCATTAGTTCTAGAAGCGGGTGAAGGGCTGGTGCTTTTTTGCGGCGGCCACGGTTACCAGATACTCCAGGACGACACTGTTGTCATTGAAACAAAAAACGGGCCCTATCCGGGCGCGGATATCGACAGGAGAAGATTTAGTGATGAAAGATAAACTGCATGTCTGCTGCGGAGAAGTCTATTTAGAGGGCTATCACAATATCGATGCCCCGATTAAAGGTTATAGTTTTCTTGCCTCTGCAAGGCCTGATTTGGTTAAGGAGAATCTCGCGAGTAAAGAAAAATATTACAAATACCCGTTCGGAGAAAGGCCGGTAAGGCTTTGCGTTGCCGACGAGCTTGTGGATATACTTAAAAAAGATTACCCAGCTAATTATTTTAAAGAGATATTGATGGTTTCTGCCTTTGAGCATTTCAGCATGCATGAGGCGCGCGCGCTCCTTAAGAAGTTCTTTTCTTGGTTAGCCGGAGGCGGAGTATTGCTTTTAGACGTGCCTGAGATTGAAGCGTCATTTGAGAGTATGAAGGGCGACAGGTCTGAAGATAACCTTGCCTGGAATATCAGGTTAATCTACGGCTCGCAGAAAAACCCTTATAGTTTTCATAAGTGGGGTTATACCAGAGAGACGCTGGAGCAGGAATTCAAGGCGGCGGGCTTTAAGAAAATAGAATTTATGCAGGTCGTACCGCACAGCTACCCGATGATAGGAGCGAGGGCAGAGAAATGAATTTTATAAACCAGATTGAGCCTTATATAACCGATAATGAAATCCGCGCAGTTAGCGAATATCTGAAATCAGGCGGTTGGCTTACGGAATTCAAAAAGACCGAGGAGTTTGAAAAGATGCTTGCCAATTTTCTCGGCACAAAATATGCGGTAGTGCTTACCAGCGGCACCGTAGCCCTATACCTTGCCCTGCTTGCTTTAAGGATAGGCCGCGGAGATAAAGTAATCGTGCCTAATTATACGATGATCGCCACGATAAATGCGGTAAAGTGGACGGGTGCGGAGCCGGTGATTGCCGATGTAGATCCTGCTAATCTTTGTCTGGATATAACCAAAATTAAATTAGACCCGGCATGCAAGGCAATGATATACGTATCCATTAACGGAAGAAGTTCGGATATGGACGGCGTAAGGCGTTTCTGCCGGGAAAAGAAACTGGCTTTAATCGAAGATGCCTGCCAGGCATTCGGCTCAAAGTGCGGCGGCAAATATCTGGGGACGTTTGGCCTAGCCGGCGCAATCTCTTTTACTCCCCATAAGATAATTACCACCGGGCAGGGAGGGGCAGTGGTAACTGACAACGAAGAGGTCTGCCAAAAAGTCAGGAAGCTTAAGGATTTTTGCAGAGTTTCTCCCGGCGTAGACGTGCATGAAGATATAGGGTTTAATTTCAAGTTTACGGACCTGCAGGCGGTAATCGGCATAGAACAGATGAAGGCAATTGCTTTTCGAATAGAGCAGAAGAAAAAGATATTCGGGGTTTACCGTCAGGAATTAAGCGGAGTAAGAGAGGTTGAGTTCCTCTCCACAGACCTTAATCAGACGGTGCCTTGGTTTGTCGATATCTTGTTGCCTGCGGACCAGGTGAGGGATAGCTTAGCCGCGCACCTTAAGAAACAAAATATAGGCGTCAGGGTATTTTACCCTCCCCTGAATCATCAGGCTCCGTATTCACATTTTACTAAAGGCACATTTCCGGTTTCGGAATCAGTGGTTAACCGCGGGTTATGGCTGCCTTCTTCAATATCGCTTGATAGTGAGAAAATAGGATATATTTGTGCTCAGATTAAAGATTTTTTTAGTAAAGGACGGTTGAAATGAAGGTAAGTTTGATCATCCCTACTATGAATGAATCCGGGGCGATCAGGGGGGTCCTGAATAATATTCCCAGGGATATAGTGGATGAGGTTATCATCGTGGACGGTTATTCCACCGACGGGACGGTTGAGATAGCAAATCAGCTGGGCTATAAGGTAATCTTTCAGGAAGGCAAGGGCTACGGTAATGCCGTCAAAACCGGGGTTAAATACGCCAGCGGAGACGTAGTTGTGCTAATCGATGCGGATGAAGGGTACAACCTAAGCGATATCCCTAAGCTCATCGGCCGCCTAAATGAAGGTTATGATATTGCTTATGGTTCCAGGTATCTTCCGGAATCGGGCAATGATGACGATACCTGGATTACGTTTATCGGCAATAAATTATTTACTTTTCTGCTGAATAAGGTGCAGCATGTGAGGTTATCCGATGCCTTATTCCTGTATATCGCAGCCAGGAAAGAGGTCTTTGATAAAATAAATATGAAGTCAACAAATTTTGAATATTGCATAGAATTTCCCATCAGGGCCCATAAGGCGGGTTTCAGGCATTGCGAGATACCGTCCCGCGAGAATAAACGCCTTACCGGGAAATCAAAGGTAAATGCCTTCTATGATGGCCTGCGTATTTTATGGGCAGTATTAAAGGGGTGATCTGAACAATGCCGGACAGGCGCTTATTAAAAAATTGCCTGCTACTTTTTCTCCTGGCTTTATGCGTAAGGTTTTTATTTTATTTTGCCGCTTCTAAGATGATGCCCGTTACCCTTCAGAGGTTCGTAACCGCGGATACCAGGTTCTACTATGACCCCGTGGCGTTACAGATGGCCTCCGGAGTAAATCCCGAGTTTTCTTTGCTGAATACGACGAGATTTGTGTTCTTGGGTTACCTTTCGCTATTTTACCGTTATTTTGGCTATCATTACTGGCCGGTGAGCATATTCCACTGCCTGCTGGGCGCGGCTGGAGTGGTTTCATTATTTCTTTGTACGCGGTTGTTCCTGGGGCAGAAGACCGCGCTTGTGGTAGGCCTAGTCAGCGCCTTTCAGATAGCGCTGGTATACTGGACGCCTTTTGTTACGACAGAACCCCTGTTCTTATTAATTATGGGCATATCATTGTTATCTTTTAGTGCATTCATAAAATACCGGTGCCTGCGCCACGCCTTATTATTATTGCCGTTTTTACTGCTTGCTTCATTGAGCCGGCCGGCAGGGGTAACCTTTTCTATCTGCCTATTTTTATACCTTGAGTGGCTGGTGTTAAGGCTCCTGCTCAAAAGGAATCCGGCAGTATATTTTTTTATGGTTAATCTTGTCGTCTTGGCTGTCTTGGCCGCGCTGGCCCTAGTTTATCAGCAGTCGTTGGATAAGGTTTTGGCAAAACGTTATGCGCAGAAAGTTTTGTATGCTTCGTTATATTCTATTCAACCGCCGGAAGATATTGCCAGGGAAGATTATATGGCCTTTAGCTGGTCAAGGCTTGCCTTGCCTAAAGGAGTGCAGATGCCTAAATTCGATAATATTCCCGCCGTGATTAGGAGTTCGGATATCCGGGATTATCTTAAAAGGGACTGGGGAAAATATTTAACCCTGGCGTTTTGTAAAACATACACGCTCTTTAGCCTGTGGGCGAGCGAATATTCGCTTAGACACAATATATTTAATCTGTTTTTCTACGGGTTTATTTATTTAGCCGGCATCGTCGGCATGGTCTTAATCTGGAGGGCATCTGCAGGCTTTGCAATGCTTATATTTCTTGCTTTATTTTCCCAGGTCGCTATTATCAGCTTTACTTATATGGATTATGATTTCAGGTTCAGATTGCCGCTGGAATTTGTTCTGAATATCCCGGTAGGGGCGGCCATAAGCAGTATATTTAGCTATGCCAAGAATAAGAATAGCCGTTGACCCTGCGTTAAAAACTAAGTTCGGCCCTGAAATTTGCTGGGCCTGGCGTTTCGTGCTTAGCGGTATAGGCCTGGCCTGGGAAGAGGTCCCTGCTGACAGCGCTAATTTTGACATCGGTTATTTTTGCAACGATATTCCCGAGGGAAAATGCAAAATATATATCCGCGCTAATGCTGCTTTCTGGCAGGATAATTCTACTGCCGGTCTGTATGAAATCAGCAAGAATAGCCCCATAGAGAAATCTGGGAGGGTAATTTTTGAGCAGGATATTATCTTTTTCCTCTTTTGGCTTTTAAGCGGGAGACAGGAATCGCGCCTGCCTAAGGATAAACACGGACAAGTAGTCTTGGCTAAAGATGAACGGCGTTCAAAAGAGATCTTAGCCTTGGCCCTTGCCTCGGATACTGGGCTAAAGTTAGAGAAGTGCCTTATGAATTCAGGATTTGCTCCTCTTGTGCCCCGTTGGCCAGAAGGCAAGGCCATGGCAGCCTGCGTCAGCCACGACGTGGATTATCCTGAGATTGTGCGATGGCTGGAACCCCTGCGTATAATCCAGCGCCAGGGCCTGAAAGGTTTCAAGGGCAGTTATGAAATCTTTAGCGCAGGCAGGAACCATTGGAATTTCACTCGCTGGGTATCTTTAGAGAAGGCACTCGGGATCAGCTCGGCCTTTTATTTTATGGCAACTCAAGGTTCATTGTACAAATATGCGACGGGTACGCCGGACGCTTTTTATGATATAAAGGAAAGACGCTTTCGCGGAGCCTTTAATTTATTAAACGAAGATGGTTTTGAGATCGGGTTGCACGCCAGTTACCGGGCCTTTGAAAGTAAAGATAAGTTTTCCGGAGAAAAACTTGCGCTTGAAGAAGCAAGCGGCCGGGAGGTAAGCGGTAACAGGCACCACTATTTACACCTTAACCCCGCTGCTCCGGAAGAGACATTACTACTGCACGAAAAGATAGGCCTAAAATACGATACCTCTTTAATGCATGAGCGCTATCTTGGGTTCAGGCGCGGTTCAGCCTGGCCGTTTTATCCTTTTTCGCCGCAGGAGAAACGGGAAATAAAAGTCCTGCAGCTGCCTACGGTATGGATGGATAACCAGCTTTTCGGCTACGCTAAAGATAATCCTGGCGAGCGCGATGAGATTCTACGTTCACTCGCTAAGCGAGTGGCGGGACAAGGGGGCTGTTTTTTGATTAATATACACGATTATGTCTTTGATGAAGTACTTTTCCCTGACTGGCGGGATACTTATGTCCGGCTCTGGGAATATCTTAGCGGCCGTCGGGATTGTTGGTTCGAGAGGCCTTGTGTGGTAGCCGGGCATTGGGCTGGCAGGTATGCGCGTATCCTGGCGGAGAGCCGTGGATTAAGCGAGGGCTGTTAGAATGGCAATACAGCTTTTAACTAAGGAATTAGAGTCTAAATGGCGTGAGTTTGTAAATAAGTCCGATGCAGCCAGCATTTACCATACCCTGGAGTGGAGAGAGATTGCCAGTGCCTTTAAGCAGGAACCGCTATATATTGTCTCGACAAAAGACAACGGTGAGGTTGACGGCATACTGCCGCTTTATTATATCAGTGGGATATTCGGCCGTAGGATGGTGTCGGTGTCGTTAAGGGATAAAGGCGGCGTAGTTGCCTCTGATGGAGAGGCATTGCGTGGGCTTATAAGATACGCCATTAATCTGGCGAAAGAAAAAAGATGCGTTTATCTGGAGCTTAAGGGCGCCGGTATCATCCCTGAGGGCATCAGGAATGAGCTGGAGTTAGTAGAAAAAGACGACTTTATCCAGACACAGATTAAAATCGAATCCAATGAGGCGCTGATGTGGGAAAGGCTGCACCAGAAGAGCGTCCGATGGGCGATTAATAAAGCCATGAAGGCAGGCGTAAACGTATCCTGGCATGACGATACCCAAGCAATAAAAAATTTTTACCGACTCTTTGTTTCTACGCGCCATAAGTTAGGCGTGCCGGTTTTCTCGTATGATTTATTTGAGAAAATACATAAAAATTTTATATCCCGGGGTTGGGCAGGCTGTTTTCTTGCGGAATACAAGGACAGGCCCGTTGCCAGCCTTATATATTTTGCTTATAAAGGGACTATCACCGAAGCCTATGCAGCCTCCGATGAACATTACCTGAATCTGCGGCCGAATAACCTGTTGCTCTGGGAGCTTTTAGTCTGGGGTGCAAATAAAGGGTATAAGGTATTAGATATGGGGGCGGAGCCGGCGGGAAATAGAGGGATGCTTAAGTTTAAATCCCGCTGGGGCGGGACGCAGGGTAAAATTCCCTATTACTATTATTTTTATAAAAAATGCAATATCGCTTCCCGGGAAGGGGATATGGCAAATTTATTTCGTTTTGGCTGGAGATTGTTGCCGCAGGCCCTGACGAAAAAAATAGGGCCGGCGCTGGCTAATCAGGCAAGTTAATGAGATGAAAAAGGAATTATTAAATTATATTGTCTGTCCCAGATGTAAGGGCCGTTTCAGATTAACGGCAGAGGTCTGGGAGGGGCAGGAGATAAAATCCGGCTATCTGGCAAGCGACTGCGGCGAGAGATTTGCGATCGTTAACTTTATACCGCGCTTTATCAATGCAGATCAATACGTAAAAAGTTTTTCTTTTGAGTGGCAGGTGCACAATAAGACTCAGGTTGATAGTTTAAGCGGCCACAACGTCTCACTGCGGCAGTTCCAAGACAGGGTGGATTTCCCTTTATCTGATTTGCGCGGAAAACTTGTGTTGGATGCCGGCTGCGGAACCGGAAGGTATTCGGAAATAACGCTGAATAACGGCGCAACGGTTATCGGAGTAGATTTGAGTTATTCTATAGATGTAGCATTTGCTAATATGGGCAGGCGTGAAAATGCGCATTTTATCCAGGCAGACATTATGCATCTGCCGTTCCCTGAAAATACATTTGATTTTGCTTTTAGTTTCGGAGTGCTTCACCATACCCCGGATGCGGCCGGCGCATTTGCGGCGCTGGCAAAGCTAGTAAAGCCAAAAGGTAAATTCGCTATCTTTGTCTATAGTTCTTATAATAAAGGTATCGTCTATACTTCGGCCTTCTGGAGGTTTTTTACTACCAGGATGCCCAAGAGGGCGCTTTATGCCTTAAGTTTTATTTCCGTGCCGCTTTATTATGTTTATAAGATTCCCGTAATCGGCAATATCGGCAGGATGCTTTTTGTCATTCCGATGTGGAAGGACTGGCGCTGGAGGGTATTGGATACATTTGACTGGTATTCGCCTAAATATCAGTCAAAACATACGCACTGGGAAGTATTCGGCTGGTTTGATAAAGCGGGGTTTAACGAAATTAAACCCTTTGAAAACGAAATTACTATGACGGGTACAAAAATATGATTTATTTATTGTTGCCGGCATACAACGAAGAGGAATCGCTGCCGTTACTCATACCTAAGATAGACAGGTTATTCCGGTCTATTAAGCGGGAATATCGTTTTATCGTCTGCGATGACGGAAGCAAAGATAAAACAGCGTTGATACTTAAGGAATTATCTGCGGGATATCCTATGGAAGTCTTGAGCCATAAGATAAACCGGGGGTTGGGCGAGACCTCGCGCGACCTCTTTGAAAGGGCAGCGGAATTAACCAAATCGGATGATCTGATCATCAGAATGGATTGTGATAATACACATGAGCCCGCATTTATCTGCCATATGCTCTCTAAGGTAGAAGAGGGTTATGATGTGGTCATTGCTTCGCGTTTTCAAAAGGGTGGAGGCCAGATCGGCCTGAATAGTTATAAAGCTTTTATTTCTTTCTGCGCTAATATTTTTATGAAAATATTTTTCCCCATAAAAGGAGTATGGGAATACTCCTGCGGTTTCCGGGTATACCGGGCAGAGATTATTAAAAGAGCGATAGAATATTTTGGAAATCAATTCATCTTACTTAAGGGCCTCGGTTTTACCTGTACTTTAGAGAAATTAGTGAAATTAAGAATGTTGAATGCCAGATTTACGGAGATTCCTTTTGTGCTGCGTTATGACCAGAAGAGATCTCAAAGTAAAATGGTGGGCAGCATCACCACTTTCGGGTACTTTATTTTAGTAATTTTATATTACTGGCCATGGGGCGGCTGGTACGGTGACAGGAATAAAATCAGGGAGTATTTAAGAGAGAAGAATAAATGTGCGGAATAGCCGGGATTATTTCACCGAATAAGAAGAAGATCAACGCCGCTGATTTGAGGCAGATGGGGAATGCAATCGCGCACCGCGGCCCGGACGATGAAGGATTTTTGCGTCTTGATAACGTTGGCTTTGTACACAAACGTTTAAGCATTATCGACCTAGTTACCGGGCATCAGCCGATGTCCAATCAGGACTCCAGCGTCTGGATAGTCTATAACGGGGAGATATACAACTATATAGAATTGCGCGCAGAGTTGATTAAGAAAGGCTACCGCTTCGTGACCAATTCCGACACCGAGGTAATAATCCATCTTTATGAGGAATACGGCAGGGAAAGCTTATCCCGTCTCAACGGGATGTTTGCCTTTACTATCTATGACCGCAGGAAGGACTTGATTTTTTCCGCCCGCGACCACTTCGGCATCAAGCCTTATTATTACGTCTTTGTGAAAGACGAATTTATTTTTGCTTCCGAAATTAAGGCAATCCTGAAGGTAAGGCCGCAGTTTAAAAACGAAAACCCCGATGCGCTTTACGATTATCTGGTGTTTCAATTTTGCCTTGGCAATAAGACATTCTTCAGGGGGATAAATAAACTTTTACCCGGCCATTATCTTATCTTGGAAAATATTTCCCGTAAGCCGCATTTAAAGATACATAAATACTGGGATCTTGATTTCAACTTGGACCGGCGGCGCAACGAGAAATATTTTGCGGAAAAGCTTCTTTGCTTAGTGGAAGATTCGGTAAGGATACAATTAAGGAGCGACGTAGCCTTAGGGGCTCACTTAAGCGGCGGCCTGGATTCAAGCCTGATATCCTGCCTTGCTTCAAAAATATCCGGCAAGAGGATAAAGACATTTACAGGCGCGTTTAATGCCGGGGCGGAATACGACGAGACCGGATATGCCAGGGCGGTAAGCCGCCATATCCGCTCAGAATATTTTCAGATTAATCTTACTCCGGCAGATTTCAAAAGGAGCATATCTCGGATTATTTATATGATGGATGAACCGGTCGCCGGCCCGGGGGTGTTTCCGCAGTTTTTCGTCTCTAAGCTTGCCAGCGAAAACGTGAAGGTGGTCTTAGGCGGGCAGGGCGGGGATGAGATGTTCGGCGGTTATGCGCGGTATCTGGTGGCGTACCTGGAGAGCGGGCTGAAAAGGGCAATATTTCAGGCAGAGGATGAGGGGGATGATATCATCCCCCTCCAAGACATGGTGCCTAACCTGTATGCGCTCAGGAAATACACTCCTTTAATCAGTTATTGCTGGAGTAAGGGTATTTTTGAGGACATGGGCATACGTTATTTTGATTTGATTAACAGGAGTCATGACGCGGATAAGATTTATTCAAAAAATCTTTTAGGCATCGGCAGGAAATATAATATTTTCGGCCTGTTCAGGGAAACCTTTGATTCCCCGGATACAAAATCCTATATAAACAAGATGATAAACTTTGACCTTAAGACGTTATTACCGGCGCTCTTACACGTTGAAGACAGGACCAGCATGAGCTTTTCTCTTGAGTCACGCGTCCCTTTGCTGGATACCAGGATTGCGCAATTGGCAGCAGGCATTCCCCCTGCCGTCAAAATGAAGGGCGGGGTAAGCAAGTACATATTAAAGAGGGCTGCTCAGGGGGTTATTCCGAGACAAATAATTGAACGCAAGGATAAAATGGGTTTTCCCGTGCCCATTACGGAGTGGTTCAAGGCAGGTTTAAACGGTTTTGTCAGAGACATCTTGCTGAGCCGGTGTGCCAGAAACCGCGGTATCTATAATATAAAAGGCATAGAAAAAGCTATTAGCAAAGAAGCAAAGTTTGACCGTCAGGTCTGGGGCGCGTTGTGCCTGGAGC
>CAYNRN010000032.1:10712-12515 GCA_964399915.1 uncultured Planctomycetales bacterium | reverse complement strand
TCATTATCCTGATACGTTTATTTATATGGATAATGAATTTAGCATGTGGTCCTTGCAGAGAATTAAGGGAGTTATCATCAGTAAGTGGTAATCTATTCGGAAATACGTATTTTGACTGTTATGATAATGACGAAAGGGCAATAACCTTCTCTAGAAACGCGCTCTCAAAGTATAATAATATACATTTTACCAAAATAAATGCCGTTAGGTTAGCCTTGAAGAAAGATATATCAAAATTAATCGAGCACAAATATGATTTTATTTACTCGACGGGACTTTTAGACTATCTTGATGAAAAAATAGCTATAATGCTTGTTAGTAACCTCAAGAAGCTTTTAAATCCAAATGGTATTATGGCTATAGCGAGTGTAAGAGACAAATATAGTAATCCTTCGGTTCACTTCATGGAATGGGCAGGAGACTGGAATCTTATTTATAGAAATGATGATTCATTTAGAAATATTTTCATAAAATCAGGATTCGATAATAAGAATTTAGAGTCAGAATATGAACAACAGGGAATAATCCAGTATATAATTGCTAAAAATAAAAGTTCTCAAATAAAATGAATATTTACGCCCTTACAGGATTAATTAACGCGATCATAAGTATCTCTTTGGGAATCTTCGTATTAAGTAGAAATAGAAAAGACCTTAGATATTTGACTTTTACACTATTTTGTTTTGTTGTGGGTATTTGGAGTATTTTCTATTTTGGTTGGTTAACATCTGATGTAGAGCATATCGCTTTAATATGTTCGCGCGGGTTAATGGCTGGGGCAATTTTCATACCTGTTACATATCTACATCATCTACTGCGATTATTCAGTATTTATCACGCAAGAAAATGGATAATAAGGATTGGTTATATAGGGGCGGTATTTTTCCTTATTTTAGATTTCACTCCATTATTCGTAAGAAGTGTATCACAAAAGTTATTATTTAAATTCTGGCCTAATCCAGGTATTTTATTTCACCCATTTTTATTTATTTGGTTATGTTACGTATTATACGGGGTTAAAATTATAATCGAAGAGTATAAAAAATCAGCTGGTTTCAAGAAAAATCAATTGAGGTACGTATTATTGGCGACATTTATTGGGTGGTCTGGTGGGGTCACTAATTTCTTCCTTTGGTATAATATTCCTGTTTTGCCACTAGGGAATATTTTAGTATCAGGTTATATGATAGTTCTTGCCTATGCTGTGCTTCGTTATCGCTTAATGGATATTTCTATAGCGATTACCCGCACAGGCGTTTTTATTGTTGTTTATACATTTATTCTTGGTTTTCCTTTTGCAGCAGCTTTATGGTTAAAATCTACGCTTGTTAATTTATTTGGCGGAATATGGTGGATTTCGCCTTTAATTTTAATGGCTGTACTAGCTACCGTTGGTCCATTTATCTATATATATATCGAAAGAAAGGCCGAGGAAACTCTGCTTAAAGAACAACGCCGTTACCAAGATACCCTCAAACAGGCGTCAGTCGGAATGACACGCATCCGCAACCTGCGCAAGCTTCTTGATCTGATTACTCACATAGTCACCAAGACCGTCCGTATATCCTACGCCGCGATCTACCTTTACAACCGCGAAACTGAAGAATTTGTACTCCAGGTCAGTAGAGATAAGGGGAGGATACCTGTTGCGATTTTAAAAGCCGATACCCCGCTTATTAAATGGCTGATTAATAACCGTGATCCCCTGGTTTATGAAGAAGTCAGGCGGAAAATGGAAGATTCTACCGACCCGGTTTATAAGCTGGTTGAAGATAATATGCGCCTGCTGACAGCCACAGTAGT
>CAYNRN010000032.1:0-10612 GCA_964399915.1 uncultured Planctomycetales bacterium | reverse complement strand
GAGCGCATCCAGTCAAACGTAGTGCAGGGAGGAGAGGTAGTGCGCGGGATGCTTAAATATTCCCGCCGCGGAGACGAAGGTTTTGAGCCGCTTGAATTAAATAAAATCATTGATAATACGCTTGAAATGGTGCAGTTTAAGGTAAAGTTAAGCGAACTGGATATCGTGCGCGATTTCAACACTATCCCGAAGATCAAAGGCAATATGACTCAGCTTGAGGAAGTGTTTTTCAACTTAATTGATAATGCCTATGACGCCATGGTTGAACGCCGTACACTACTGAAAGAGGAAGGCTACCGCGGCAAGATTACCGTATCAGCTATCCCAAGAAACGGAAACCTGGAAATAACCGTCCAGGATAACGGCCTGGGCGTGAAGGAAGAAGATATAAAAAAAGTCTTTACCCCGTTTTTTACTACCAAGACCTCATCCCGCAAAGGCACCGGCCTCGGGCTTTATGTCATCCGTAAAATTATCACCGACAGCCATAAAGGCAAAATCGCCTTTGAATCCGCATACAAAGTAGGGACAAGATTTATTATAGAACTTCCCCTGGCGGATTAAATTGGTTTACTTTTACTGCCGTTAAAGTATAATAAAAATCATATTAAGGGGGAAATATGCCTAAGCTATTGATAGTAGATGACGAGATTGACGTGCGGGAGTTCGCGGCGAATTTCTTCCGTAAGCGGAAAATAGAAGTTTCTACCGCTGCAAGCGGGGAAGAGGCTATTTCATTTCTTGAAAAGAATAAGCCCGATTTAGTGCTGTTGGATATCAAGATGCCCGGGATTGACGGTATTGAAACTCTCAAACGCATCAAAGAGCTGGATAAGGCAGTCAAGGTAATCATGGTCACCGGCAGGAAGCCGGAAGAAGAGCAGGCCTTTGAGACCTGTAAGGAGGCAGGCGCCCTTGATTACGTGCATAAACCCCTGCAGCTGGATGAACTGGAAAGAATAGTCCTGAAAAATATCAAATAAATATGGCTATCGATTATAAAAAAGAGCTTATTTCCGCGGCAAAGACAATGATTTTGGTGCATGACCTGCGGCTGCTGATCAGGATAATCGTGCGCACAATAGTGCAAAAGGTAAAAGTAACCCATGCCGGGATACTGCTCTTTGATAAGGGTAAAGAGAGCTTTGTGCTTACTGTTTCCCGCGGCTCAAAGGGCTTAAGAATCCCCGAAGGTTTTGCGCGGATGGATAATTCTAATCCGCTGATCAGGTTCTTCACTCTGCGCCTTGACCGTAAAATCTTAAAGGACGGCTCCCTGACTACCAGGGAAGCAAAAAGAAAACTCAAAGACAAAAAGCTCAAACCAGCGCAGAAACAGCTCCTCAAAGCGGCGATCTACCAGATGGAGATATTTGAGGCAGTAGTCTGTATCCCGAGCTACTTCCACGATGAGCTTCTGGGAATCCTCCTGCTGGGAGAAAAGAAAAACGGCAGGGATTTTAAAAACGATGAGCTTGATTTCTTCGCTGCTCTGGCTTCAGATGTAGCTATGGCTATCCGTAACGCCCAGCTATTCAATGAGCTACAGCAGGAATTAGATAAAAAACACCACCTTTTTATCCATACCACTATCGCGCTTGCCGTTGCAATAGACGCTAAAGACCATTACACCCACGGCCACACCTCGAGAGTAACTCAGTTAAGCCTTGAGATAGCAAAGAAATTGATGAAAAAGAACCGGAAGAAATTTGATGATAAGATGATTGAACAGCTGCATATAGCCAGCCTTCTGCATGATATCGGAAAAATCGGCATACCTGAATCTATCCTCAATAAAGACGGGCCGCTTGATGAAACCGAGCAAAACCGTATTAAAGAACACCCGATTATCGGCGCAACTATCCTTAATCCGATTAAAGAACTGGGAGACGCGATCTTAGGCGTTAAATACCATCACGAAAAATATGACGGCTCAGGATACCCTGAAGGATTAAAAGGCAAGCAAATCCCGCTTTTGGCATCGATCATAGCCGTAGCCGACACCTTTGACGCTATGACTACTGACCGGCCCTACCGCCGCGGATTGACCAAAGAAGAGGCGATTTCGGAGATCAAACGGGTAAGCGGCAAGCAGCTTGACCCCCGTATTGCCGCAGCATTCGAACAAATCTATTTAGAAGGCAAAATTTAAACTCTCCATGCGCGCTAAACGCTTTATCCTGATGTACATCTCGGAAATTTCAGGCCACCATAGCGCTACTATCGCAATTGAAAAAACCCTAAAGACGCTTGCCCCGGATACGCAGACTTTAAATATCAATGCCTTCAATTACACCAATCCGGTATCGGAAAGAATAGTCAACCGGATCTATATGGGGGTAATCAGACGGACCCCTGGCGTCTGGAAATATCTCTACGATAACCCTAAGATAGTAAGGAGAGTAGAACGCCTTAAGAAGAACCTGCATAAATTCAATTCGCCTAAAATGAAAAAGCTTTTTGACCAGTTTAAACCCGACGCGGTCATCTGTACCCAGGCGTTCCCCTGCGGGATGGTGGCAGACTACAAAACCTTATCCGGTTCAAATCTACCCTTAATAGCGGTATTGACCGATTACATTCCGCATTCATTCTGGGTCTACGACAAAGTAAATTACTACATTGTCCCTGCAAAAGAAGTCGGCCAGAACCTGGTCAATAAAGGGGTGCCTCGTGAAAAAGTGCTGGAATTAGGCATTCCTTTTGACCCAAAATTCAATCGGATTTCGGAGAAAAAAGAGGTACTAAATAAGCTCAGGCTGCATCCTGCCCTGACTACGCTGCTGATTATGGGCGGAGGCCAGGGATTAGGCCCGATTAAATCAATAGTCAGGTCTCTTGAGAAAGCAAAAAATAACCTGCAGATGATTATTGTCTGCGGCACAAATAAAAAACTTTATAACTCATTAAAGAGGAAAATACGCAAATTCAGAAAAAGCATAGCCCTTTTTGGCTTTATCGATAATATCAATGAGCTAATGGACGCTTCGGATATCATTATTACCAAGCCCGGCGGCATAACTACGGCTGAGGCATTGGCTAAAAAAATTCCCATGATCATCGTTAAGCCCATACCGGGGCAGGAAGCCAGCAATGCCGCATACCTGACGCTCTCAGGCACGGCAATAGAGATAGATGAACTTAAAGAAATCATACCGGTGATTGAGAAGCTGCTCGACGAACCGGAAATGCTTAAACGCATGCGCGAAGCAGCCGGGGCAATCGCCAAGCCGAACGCCAGCTTTGATATCGCCAAACTCTTATTAAATTTATAATAGAATTTTCGTAACTAGTAACTTCGTAACTAGTAACTCGTAATTAAATGCCCGGGAAGATAAAAAATTTTTATGATTTAGACGCATGGAAGAAAAGCCACAGATTTGTACTTGAGATCTATAGAATAACAGGTGGCTTCCCTAAAGAAGAGCTTTATGGAACCACCGGCCAATTAAGAAGAGCAGCTTTTTCTATTACCGCTAATATAGCCGAAGGGTTTAGTAGATATCATTATAATGATAAAATTAGGTTTTATCATAATGCTAGGGGTTCTGTTAGCGAAGTGCAAAATTTTATATATTTAGCGAAAGATTTATTTTTTCTAGATGGCGCGGGATTTAAGCTTTTGTTCGGAGAGACCGAAGACATCAACAAGCTTATCAACGGCTTGATCCGTTCAATTGATAATCAAAAATAAAATTACTAGTTACGAGTTACTAACTTACTAGTTACTAATATATGTTTAATTACCTTCTCTACCGAATCGGACAGTTTATTGCGCTTTGCCTGCCGATAAAAATCGCCTATGCAATAGCGGTTTTTTCCTCAGATATACATTCTTTTTTCGCGGATAAAGACCGCGCCGCAGTCAAGGCGAACTTAAAGATAATCTTTCCGGAAAAAACCAGCCGCCAGATACGCAGGATCAGGCTGGGGATGGCGCGTAATTTCGCCAAGTATCTGGTTGATTTTTTCCGTTTTTCCAAATTAAACCTTGAATTCATCAAAAAAAATATCCGGATTGAAAACCTTAACTACGTCGATGACTCTCTGCGTAAAAAAAAGGGGGTAATATTGCTCACCGCCCACCTGGGAAACTGGGAGTTAGGCGGAGTGGTGATCTCGCTTCTGGGTTATCCGCTCTGGGCGGTTGCGTTGCCGCATAAAGATAAAAGAGTGAATGATTTTTTTAATCATCAGAGGGAAAGCAAAGGATTAAGGGTAATCCAGCTGGGCAGGGCAGTAAGGCAATGCATGCGGATACTCAAGGATAAGCAAATTATCGCTTTAGTGGGAGACAGGGATTTTAACGAAAAGGGGGCAGTATTGGATTTTTTCGGTAAGCCGGCTTTTTTTCCCGAGGGCCCGGCCGCCTTTGCGCTTAATACCGGCGCTCCGATTATCCCCGGATATATGGTAAGAAATCCCGATAATAGTTTTACCTTGCGCTTCGAAAAACCGCTTGAATTTGCCGCCGGTGGAGATAAAAAAGAGGATATTAAACGGATGATCTCCGATTATAAAACAATTATTGAGGGATGGATCAGGCGCTACCCCGAACAGTGGTATATGTTCAGGAAGTTCTGGCTTGAGCCCGGGAAGAATGAAGACCTGCGTAATTATACCCACTTATAATGAAGCAAAAACTATCGGGGAAGTAGTAAGGGATATCCGAAAACAAAACCTGGATGTTCTGGTAGTTGACGACGGTTCCCGGGATAAAACCGCGCAACTGGCTGCCTCAAGCGGCGCTGCCGTCCTGCGCAACAAAGGAAACCTCGGTAAGGGCGCCTCTTTAATCCGCGGCGCTGAACAAGCCTTAAAACACGGATTTGATGCTGTAATCATTATGGACGGGGACGGCCAACACTTAGCCAGCGATTTGCCTTATTTTATCCGCCTTGCCACTTATTCCGACAGCGGGATATTTATCGGCAACCGCATGGACAAACCCCGGAGTATGCCGATGACGCGCATACTCACTAATAGATTTATGTCCTGGCTGATCTCTAAAATCGCCCGGCAGGATATTCCCGATACGCAATGCGGATTCCGCCTGATCAAACGCCAGGTCTTTGAGAAGATAAAGCTTACTACCAGAAAATACGAGACGGATTCCGAAATCCTGATAAAGGCCGCCAGGGAAAACTTTAGAATCGAGTCCGTACCGATAAAAACCGTCTACGGGCTGGAAAAGAGCCAGATTAATCCGCTGATAGATACGTTAAGATTTTGCAGGTTCATTATACGCGAAATATGGACTACGCAATCTTAAGAAACCGCATGGTTGACGAACAGCTCATTCCCAGGGATATTAAGGATAAACGGGTATTAGAGGCATTCCGAAAGGTAGAGAGGCATAAATTTCTGCCTGACGAACTAAGGACAAGCGCTTATGCGGATTACCCTATACCGATAGGGGAAGGCCAGACCATATCACAGCCCTATATAGTGGCGCTGATGACAGAGCTGCTGCAGCTTAAGGGTAATGAAAAGGTGCTGGAGGTAGGCACGGGAAGCGGTTATCAGACTGCGATACTGGCCGAATTATCAAAAGAAGTATACAGCGTAGAGCGTTTTGAAACCCTGCATAATTCGGCAGGTAAAACGCTGGCGGATTTAGGTTATAAGAATATCCGCCTGAAGATTGACGACGGAACATTGGGATGGAGGGAGTTTGCCCCTTTTGATAGAATCATCGTCACCGCTGCCAGTCCGCGCCTCCCTTTGCCGCTGGAGGGACAAATCAAAGAAGGCGGCAGGATAGTGCTCCCTATAGGAGAGAGTTTCAGCCAGGTCCTGACATTAGCGGAGAAGAAATCCGGAAAAATTGAAACTACCGCGGTATGCGGTTGCGTTTTTGTCCCTCTGGTGGGAAAATACGCGTGGAAAGAATGAAGGGCCAAGGTTGAAAAATAGATGCTGAATATTGTATTAGAATGGCTAAGGGGGATACCTAAAGAATATATGGTAATGATAGTAGGCGCCCTGCCTATATCAGAACTAAGAGGGGCTATCCCCTTAGGTTTATATTTAGGGCTGCCGCTGCCTAAGGCGTTCTGGCTGGCAGTAATCGGAAATCTCCTGCCGATTATACCGGCATTATTCCTGCTGGAGCCGGTCTCCAACCGGCTGAGGAAATTCCGGCTTTGGGCAAGATTCTTTGACTGGCTATTTGAACGCACCAGAAAGAAAGCAGACACTATCCAGAAGTACGAAGCGCTTGGCCTGGCAATCTTCGTAGCAATACCGCTGCCGATGACCGGGGCATGGAGCGGCGTAATCGCGGCATCGTTATTTAAAATCCGCTTCAGGTACGCGCTGATTGCTATTACCGCCGGCGTTATCTGCGCCGGATTAACTGTCGCTGCCCTCTGCGCTTTTGGCATGATCAGCTGGAAGGCGGTTGCCCAATGATACACGTATATACGGGTAACGGAAAAGGAAAAACTACTGCGGCTTTAGGGCTGGCTATCAGGGCAGCGGGAGCCGGATTAAAAGTATATATCGCCCAGTTTGCCAAAGGAAGGAACTACTGCGAGCTGCGTTCGCTTAAGAAATTCCCCAATATCAGGTGCGAACAGTTCGGCACCGCCTGTTTTATCAGAAAGAAGCCGGGAAAAAAAGACATTAGATTGGCTAAAGACGGCATAAAAAAGTTAGAAAAAATCTTAAAGTCGGATACTTATAGATTAGTAATCATGGATGAAGCAAATATTGCCCTGCACCTGGGGCTGATTACGCTCTCCCAGCTGAAACAACTCTGTAAGGTTGCTTTAAAAAATAAAGAAATCGTAATTACCGGGCGATATGCCGCGCCGGAGATAATCAGATTAGCGGATTTAGTCAGCGAAGTAAAAGAAATAAAACATTACTACCGCAGGGGCATCAAGGCGCGCAGGGGAATCGAGTTCTAAAAAACCCTTGACACTGAATACAAATTGAATTAGTATACGCCCAAGGAGGTTGATATGTTAGCAATCAGCTTGATTATAATCGGGATCTTATTGAGATTTGCACCGCACGCGCCGAACTTTACCCCGGTAGCGGCAATCGCGCTTTTCGGCGGTGTATACCTCAAGAAGAAATATGCATTTTTAGTGCCTCTGGCGCTGATGATTTTAAGCGATATCTTTATCGGTATGCATAATGTGGTGATTTTCACCTGGGGCGGGTTTGCCCTGGTCACGGTTGCGGGGATGTGGCTCAAAAAGAGAAAAAGCGCTCTGGCTATTGCCGGGACATCCATATTTTCTTCTGTGCTTTTTTACGCAGTTTCAAATTTCGGGGTATGGGCGATGGGATGGTATCCGCGCAGCTTAAAGGGCCTGTTTGATTGCTATATCATGGGCCTGCCTTTCCTGCGCGATTTCACCGCTGCCACGCTTGTCTATTCCGTAGTCTTTTTTGCAGCTTACGAACTGATTGCCGCAAGAGTCAAAAATACAAAGCTAGCAAAAGTTCTTTTGTAATATATTAATTACGCCAAGTCAAGGGAAGAGCCGTTTAAGCGGCCGCAGTCCCGCTGCTGTATAGGAGGGACGAAATTGCGCTATTTTTACCACTGCCTTTAATTTCAGGGCGGGAAGGTGCGCAAGAGTAGAATGATCTCCTAAGCCAGAAGACCTTGCCGGAGTAATCGGTTAGCGATTAAAGCAAAAATGCTTTAAGCCCGCGGATAAGGCTTAAAGGGTAAACAGGGTATACCCTTGATGTCAATTCTGATATCAGGGGTTTTTTGTTGCAGAAAGCAACATACTTGCCCTTCCAATAGGGCAAGGTAAATTTATACCCGCAAGTCCGGGAAAGAAAAGGAGAGATGAAAAAGTTTTTGTTTGCCGCTGTTATCTGTATTGCCGCAGCACAACCTGCTTTTGCCGAAGATGACGTATCGCTGGAAAGAATTGTGGTCACCCCTATCCGCAGCGAAGAATATATTAAAAACTCGCCCAACAGCGTTTCGGTAATCACCAGAAAAAGTATTGAGGGCAGTACCGCAAAGAATATCCCTGATATCTTAAGAGAAGAGGCAGGCATAGACGTAAGGGAACTTTATGCCGGAAACGGTAAATCGGTAAATGTGGACTTACGCGGATTCGGTGAGAGCGCGCCGATGAATACCCTTATCCTCGTTGACGGCCGCAGGGTCACCCAGATAGATTTAGGCGGGACCGACTGGATCCAGATCCCGCTGGGGGCAGTTGAGCGGATTGAAGTAATCCGGGGCGCAGGCAGCGTGCTTTACGGAGATAATGCCGTAGGCGGAGTAATCAATATTATCACCCGTGACGGAAGGGGTAAGCCATACATAAAAGCAACCCAGGAAGCCGCAAGTTACGCTTCTTACGACACTAAAGTTGAATTCGGCGGAGAGTACAAAGGCTTAAGTTTTAGCAGCTTTAACCGCTATTATCACAGCGCCGGTTACCGCAATAATAACGATATCAACAGCAAGGATTTTGACCTTAAATTGGGGTATCGCCCGCTGGAAAGCTTAAATACAAAATTAAGCTTAGGATTCCACCGCGACCATTACGGAATGCCCGGGGCTCTTTACGACAGGGACATCAATGACAGGGGGCCAAAGGCAACCATCTATCCGCTTGATGACGCCGAAACCCTTGATTATTTCGGGGATTTTACTGCGGAAAACGATTTTAAAAAATTCGGCAAACTTTCTGCCGATATTTCAATGCGCATCAGGCAGATTAAAACTAATACTTATATGGATAGTTTCCCCACGATCGCCGATAGCTACATCAAGACTTTCGGGTTCACGCCGAAATATACTGTGGATCACTCAATCGCAGGCCATAAGAATAAAATCATCGCAGGTTTCGATTTTTACGACGCAAGCGACCACGTAGAAAACGGACCTTATAACGCAGCTAACGACGTTGCGGTTATATCCAAGCGTAATTACGGTGTCTATTTTCTGGATCAGTTTTCTATCTTGCAGAACCTGGGGGCAACCTTAGGATACCGCTATGACCATGCCCGTTATAATTTTGAGCAGATCGACCAGCCGGCAAGTAAGCGCTCCGAAGCAAAAAAGGAGCGCAACGGTGTAATCACTGCCGGGCTAAATTATATATTCGGAAAATACGAATCCAGCATATTCGCAAATTACTCCGAAAGTTTCCGCCTACCAATGGTGGATGAATTTTTCAGCACCAGCGCTCCGAATGTAAACCCACTGTGGGCAGGAGGACTATATACCTATTTAGACCCTCAGAGCGGAAAAAATTATGAAATCGGGATAAGGCATAATTTCAATAATGATATTTCTGCGGGCTTAAGCCTATTCCGCATGGACCTGCATAATGAAATCTGGCTTGACCCGGTCACTTATAAAAACTACAATTATGACCATACCCGGCGCAACGGCGTTGAACTTGAATCAAAGGCAAGGCTCTTCAAACGGGTCAACTTATTTGCCAATTACACTTTTACCGACGCGCTGTTTATCAAGGGCGTTTTCGGGGGAAACCAGGTACCGGCAGTGCCGCAGCATAAATGGAGCGCCGGCTTTGACTTTGATATAATCGAGGGGCTGAACTTTGCGCTGAATACCAATTACGTGGGAGAAAGGTACTTTATCAGCGACCAGAATAATAAGTTCCCGCGCATGGCTTCTTATATCACCGTGGATACGCGGCTGGGCTATAAGAAGAGGAACTTTTCGCTCTACGGCGGCATAAAAAACCTCTTTGACGAGGACTATTACGAATACGGCGTTGCCTCCGGCAGCTCGGAGAGGAAGACTTATTATCCGGCGCCGGGAAGGAACTTCTTCATCGGCGGATCTGTAGAATTCTAAAAAAAGCGGCGAATCGCGTTTTTTATTGCGAAAAGTACGCGCTTGTGGTATTTTAATGTAGTTATGTCTGACAATAAGGCTTTCCGTATAGCTTTAATAATCTCTCTGGGGGTGCATGCTGGGATCCTTCTGCAGTACCCCCAATTTAATATCCTGCCGTCAGAGATTAAAAAAGATGTCGTTAAAGTAAACTACCTCAAAGAACCCAGAAAGCCGCCCGCCAAAATCGAAGCAGAACAGTCAAGGAAGATGCCCTTGCCTAATCTTCCGGATAAAATCACTCTGGATAAAAATACCCCTCCTAAGGCAGGGCAGATAAAGGATGCAGCGCAAAGGCCATCAAAAAGCCAGCTGCCTGTATCGATATTCAATAAGCCGCGCCTTGCTAAACCCGATATCATAGCGATAAAGAAAAAAATTACCCTGCCGGCGCTTGATATAGATAAAATCAACAACCCTTCCTACATCAGTTATTACCAGATTGTCAGGGAGAAGATCCGCCGCTCTGCTTACCAGAATTATACCCGCACCGAAACAGGAGAAGTTTATTTATCCTTCCTGATTACCCGGGAAGGCTACCTTCAGGAAGCGCGCCTGAGAGAAGAAAAATCTTCCCCAAACCCCTACCTTAGAGAAATCGCCATGCGCAGCGTAAAAGAAGCTTCGCCTTTCCCGAGTTTCCCCAAGGGGCTGGACTATCCGCAGCTCTCCTTCAACGTAGTAATATCCTTTGAGATTGAATAACGCATTGACATCTGCCGGATAAAGTGGTAGGATGACTTAAGTTTACCCGCC
>CAYNRN010000031.1:0-12570 GCA_964399915.1 uncultured Planctomycetales bacterium | reverse complement strand
TCTATTTAAACAAAGTGTTAGAGACCATAAAGGACGCGAAGACTATCGAGACCATCGACATCAGCTTAATCAGGATATTCAGGCTGGGGCCGGAAGTATCCTTAAACGGATCCCCTACCGTATCGCCGACTACCCCTGCCTTATGCGCCGGAGAACCTTTTCCTCCGTAGTTTCCTTCTTCTATATATTTCTTGGCATTATCCCAGGCGCCGCCTGAATTAGCCATCATTATTGCAAGCACAAAACCGCACACCGTTGCTCCGGTCAATAGCCCTGCTACGGCGTCAATCCCCACCAGGGTCCCGACAATAATCGGAGAAACTATCGCAAGCAGGGAAGGCATGACCATCTCTTTTTGTGCCGCAGTAGTGGCGATCTTTACGCAATTGGCATAATCCGGCTTAGCCGTGCCTTCCATCAGGCCGGCTATTTCTTTAAACTGCCTCCTGACCTCAATGACTATCTTTCCCGCTGCCCTGCCTACTGCGCGCATGGTCATAGAGCAAAAGAGAAACGGCAGCATCCCGCCTAAAAATAATCCGACTAACAGCTTGGGGTTCATGATGCTTAAGTTTAACCCTATGCTTAGGCCTTTTTGCTTAATAATCAGGTCAATCTGGTCCCGGTAAGCGGCGATCAGGGCAAGCGCGGTCAATGCCGCGGAGCCGATGGCAAAACCTTTACCTGTGGCTGCGGTAGTATTCCCTAAAGCATCCAGGGCATCAGTCTTTTTTCTTACCTCAGGAGGCAGATGCGACATCTGGGCATTGCCTCCGGCATTATCCGCTACCGGTCCATAAGCATCGGTAGCCAGGGTAATCCCGAGGGTAGATAACATACCTACCGCAGAGATAGCTACACCGTAAAGCCCTGCTTCCGGGCTCGCTGCGCCTCCGGAAAGTAAATAGCTCGCAAGTATAGCAATGCCGACGATGATTACCGGCAGCGCTGTAGACATCATGCCTACGGCAATTCCGGCAATAATTACGGTTGCCGGTCCGGTTACTGACTGCCCGGCAATAAAACGCGTTGGCTTAAAGCCGCTTGAAGTATAATACTCGGTGCATAATCCGATCAATACGCCGGCAAGTAAACCCGAAAGCACTGCCCAGTAAACTCCGATATGTTCCATGCCTAAGGTCTGACGGATCAAAAAGTAAGAGATAATTGCAACTAATAGCGAACTGGTAAATACCCCTTTTCTTAATGCCGCAAGTAATACGCTTTGTGAAGCCTCTTCCCTGCTGCGCACGAAGAATGTCCCGATAATCGAAGAAAACACCCCTACCGCTGCCATTACCATGGGGACGGTTACTCCGGCAACGCCTAATCCTGCGGCTACTCCTAAAGCAGAAGTCGCCACGATTGAGCCAACATATGATTCATAAAGGTCAGCGCCCATTCCGGCTACGTCACCGACGTTATCGCCTACGTTATCGGCAATAACCGCCGGGTTACGCGGGTCATCTTCAGGGATACCTGCTTCAACCTTACCGACTAAATCAGCCCCAACATCAGCTGCTTTGGTAAAAATTCCGCCTCCCACCCTGGCAAATAATGCCTGGGAGCTTGCGCCCATACCGAAACAGAGCATCGTGGAAGTAATCGCCGTGATCTTATCCGTGCCGATAGGCAAGGGGTGGGCCTCAAAAAACCATCTAAAATAAGGTACGAGGTTTTGCGGAAACCAACCAGGAACTGCGAATCCGCCATAGTATGCGTTTAGAAAAAAATACCAGATGGAGAGGTCAAGAAGGCCCAGGCCGACCACGGTCAAACCCATAACCGCGCCGCTGGAAAATGCCACGCGTAAACCGGAATTAAGGCTCTTCATTGCCGCAGCAGCTGTGCGGTTTGAAGATTGAGTCGCAACCGTCATCCCGATAAATCCGGATAGCCCTGAGAAGAAACCTCCGGTAAGAAAGGCAAAAGGCACAAAAATAACCAGGTACCCCTTTAGCGCCATTATCATCAGGATTACGAAAACAACCGCAAAAAACAATGCTATTCCCATGTATTGCCGCTTAAGGTAAGCCTTTGCCCCTAATCTGACTGCGCCGGCAATCTCCTGCATCAAAGGCGTACCCTGTTCTTTCTTCATTATACTAACCGCCAGATACCAGGCAAAACATAATGCCGCAATCGAACCCACAGGTGCCAGAATCAAAAGGTCAATTCCCATCTTTTTTCCTTTCTATTAAAATTGTCTAAATGAATTAAATGTGTATCCTAACATAAAATATCTCCCTGTCAACTTCTTTCATGATCTTCAACCTTGCCCTCTACGTCTATGACATCACTTCCGGGAAAAAGCTTGTTATCGTCAGCGGTCTTTATGATCTTTCTTGTCAGGAGGTATCCGTTTAAAGCAAACAATACAATCAGTATAAATTCCGCTATCAGCCAGTGGAGTGGTTTTAAAAAAAGCCATCCGAAAAATAAATTAAAAACGATTAGAAACGGCAGCAGGCATCCGCTACGGCTTAAAAAAACAAAAGATTTCACTTCTTAGGCCTCCCCCTCCCCTCTTCTTCCTGCTTCAGAAGCAACACTAATTGCCTTACTGCCATGGCTATTGCCTGGTAATCATCCTCTGCCCCCAGTGCCCTTCCTATATCCTGCAGCTCCGAAGCGGCATATGAGCGGTCAAAGATTATCTTCAAAGGATAGGGAGAGGGGAAGCGGCGGGTCCTTGGCCAGCTCTGGTGCGAGCCTTTGATATAAGCCGGAACTATAGGGATATTCAATTCCCGGGAGAGTATCCCGACCCCTTTTTTGAACTCCCCGATCTCACTGCTGATAGAACGCCTGCCTTCGGGAAAAATACAGATCGCCTTATTATTCCTTAAAACATAAGCCGCTGCCTGCATGGCAACAGTGAGGTTTGACAGCGACTCAATGGGGATTAACCGGCAGAGCCTCACTCCCCAAGAAACAAGCGGATGTTCAAAAATCTTGGCATACCCGATAAAGAAAAGATTTGTCGCTGAAGCAAACGGAACTCCTGACAATACTACAAACCCGTCCAGGTAGCTTGCGTGATTAGGACAGATAAGATACGGCCCCTTATCCGGGAGGTTGCGCTTTCCCCTGACGCGTAAAATCCAGAAAATTTTCAATAAGCTTAGGAACAGAGACTTGAATATATAGGTAAACACCCTTTCGGCAAACTTTGGCTTAAGCATGATCTTAGACTCAAGCCCTGACGGTATACCTTCATAGAGGATCTCTTTCCAGCTCTTCTCCTGCACAACGGCGGCATTCGTATCAGGCGTAAGGCTGCGGGACTGCCCTACTGCGATTATGATTTCTCTGGGAGTAGAAACACTCTCCATTACCCTCTCGGCAAGCCTTAAGCCCAGTATCTTCTGCAGGCCCAGTCCCAATTCCACCCTGCTTAAAGAATCAATCCCCAGATCGATCTCCAGATGGCTGTCCAGGAAAACTGGCTTACCGCTATGAGCTCTAAGGAAAGTAACGATCTTTTTAGCATCATCTGTCTCCAGCAGCTTAAGGTCTCTAGCGGAATACTCTTCCTCTCGCTTAAAAGATTCTTCTTTTAAATAGCGCTGCGCGACTTCAAACCTCTTAATCTTATTCAGGCGCGTGCGAGGAAACTTATCCTGCACAACCGTAAAGCCCATGATATGCTGGTAACTGGGCAACCCCTTGCCCAAATTTTCTACCTCCCAGCTGATTACAGAGCGGATATTCTTTTCTTTTCTTTGCCGGAAATATTCCAGGTCAGGGACAATAATCGCATGCAGAGATTCCGATGATTCTCCCTGCCTGCCTTCGAGCTTGCTTAGGATGCATATCTCCTTTATATAAAGGATTTTTTTATAATAATCCTCCAACTCTTCAGGATAGATATTCTTACCCGAGCTTAAGACGATGACATCCTTTTTTCTGCCCACCAGAAAAAGATACCCGTCTTTATCAATAAACCCTAAGTCTCCCGAATAAAACCATCCTTCTTTTATCGCCTCTGCGGTCAAATCCGGCCTTTTAAAATAACCCTGCATTACGTTGGGCCCCTTGATCATTACTTCCCCGACACCCTCTTTATCAGGCTGGGCTATCTTTATCTCTACGCCCGGAATCGGCTTGCCGACTGAACCGAATTTTACCCTTTGTGGAGGATTAAGCGTTACTACCGGGGAAGTCTCGGTAAGGCCGTATCCTTCGATCAGTTTAAATCCCAGGCGCGTCAAATCTGCGGCGGTCTCCGGAGCAAGGCGCGCGCCGCCGCTGACCATCATCCTTAAAGGGCTCCCGAAGCGCTCCCTTATCTTGCTTCTTGCAAAAGGCATAACAAACGGCCTGACTATAGCAGGGATTTTCTCCAGCTTCTGAAATACCGCCCTGTGTATCCCTGAAAATATCTGAGGCACTGCCACCAACATAGAAACTTTTCCCTCTTTTACGCTGCGGCGGATGTCCTCGGAACTGAGGCTGGGGGAATAGGTAATCTTTGCCCCGATCAATAACGGAAAAAGCAAAGTAGTGCTGAAGGCGTAGGTATGATGCAGAGGAAGTATGGAAAGAAAATTATCCTCCGATGCAGCAATCTTTAATTCAATCATACTCCTGACATTTGAACACAGGTTAGCGTGTGTGAGTATTACCCCCTTAGGCAAAGCAGTAGTCCCGGAGGTGTAAATCAGAGAGGCGGCATCTGCGGGCTCCACGCAGGGAAAAATCGTTCCCGTAGACGGCCGGGATACTAGATGAGAAAAATCAACCGCGCTGCCTACCGGCGCCTGTACATCAAGCAAGACGGTTTTTTCCGGGCAGTGGTTGATGCCGGAAATATTTTTCTTGAAGAATACCGCGGCCGAAGTAAATAATACTTTCGCCGCGCAATCCCTAAAAAGATTTTCCAGTTCCCCGGGAGTCAGCTGATAGTCTATAGGTACGCAGGTCATCCCGGCATAGATGATCCCCAGATAGATCATCGGCCACTCGGGACGGTTCTCCAGGATCAGCACTGCCGTATCCGCCTTTTTAAAACCTTCAGCGAGCAGCCATGAAGCGATACTCTCTGACCTTGCCTGAAGTTCTCCGTATTTAAAATTTATCCACCTATCCTGCAAGTATGCCTGCAGGGCTTCTTTCTCCCGGAAATTAGCGGCGCTTTCCGAAAAAAGCCCGCTGATTGTCAGGTTTTCTTTCATCTTAGGTATTTATTTATAAAAACCCCTATTTTCGAGGGAAATTCATCTCCGCCGGCATAAAGCACGCTGTCATGGCCGCTGGGGGATTCGAGGAATTCCTTCGGCGGCGGAGCTGCTTTAAAAAGCCTCTCTGAGTGGGCAAAAGGCACTACTTCATCTTTCCTGCTGTGGATAAAAAGTTTAGGTGAAGTGACCTTGCCGATTTTGGAAAGCGCGTCGAATTTCTGGGTTACGAATAACCACATCGGAAACCTGCCGTACATATCATGTGCCATATCATTGACCGAAGCAAATGAGCTCTCTAGGATAAGTATCGCTGGTCTCTTCTTAAGGCTTAAATCAACGGCAACTGCCCCGCCTAATGATTTGCCGTAAAAGATGATCTTTTGCGGGTCAGCCCCTTTTTCTTTGATTAAAAATCCGTATGCTGCCAGGGCATCAGAATATAAACCTGCTTCGTACGGCCGGCCGCCGCTTTTACCGTATCCGCGGTAATCGAAGATAAAGAAATTGAGCCCCAGCTTATTAAAAGCGCGCGCAATATCTATGCGATGGCTGATATTGCCGGCATTGCCGTGGCAGTAAAGTACGGTGGCGCGGGGGTTCTCTGCGGGGATATACCAGCCGCAGAGCCGGGTACCGTCTGAAGAAAGAAAAAATTCCTCGCTGAAGGCAAGCCCGGAAGAAGCGGGGGTAGAATCGATCGCTCTTCCAGGAAAATACAGCGACCTCCTCTCATAAAAACGCATGCATACTAGGAAGGCCGCAGCGATTAAAACTGTCAGTAAAAAGACTTTTAACATTTTATCCCTAAGGCGGTTTTCTGTTTCCGTAAAAGGAAAATAAAGGCTAAGGCGAGAAAAATGTTCAGGCTAAAGAGCGAAATCCGGTAACCGAGCTCATTAAAGCGGGCAAGAAAGAGCAAAAGGCCCCCCCAGGCTAAAGCCCCGATAACCGCAGAAACATATCCGATTAAATTAAAGACACCGAAGATTATCCCCACCTTCTCTTTGGGAGCAACCTCCACAAGCAGCGCGCGGAAAACCACCCATACCCCTCCCAGACCAAGGCCGACCAGGGAGCCGATTATTTTATAGAATCCTGCCTCCTGCACGACTGAGCCGGAGGTAATACAAATACACCAAAGCACTATTATTATCTTCAGGCTTCTGCCGGCGCCTATCCTGTCGCTGATAAAGCCAAATCCTATGCTGCCTATTATCGCAAAAAGAGTAGAGAACATAATCAGGTTTACAATCTGATTCTCGTTAAGGTGAAATACCCTTGTAGCATAAACAGACATAAAAAGGATCACTGCATTTACCACGCTTAATGAGAAAAATGCGGATTTCAGGTAATCCGATAGGCCTAAGGAAACTTCTCCCCCTGAGATAAACTCTTTTGTCTGTCTTATCGCCTCAAAGAATCTTTCTTTGGCAAAGAAAGATTTCATATTGACGGGCTGCCTGCCTAAACAAGCGTCAGTATCTCTTACAAATAATAAACAAGGCAGACTAAAGAGCAAAAACGAAACGCCGGTGGGAAAGAATGATGCCCGGTAACCGTATTTTAAAACTATCGGCTTGACTATGTATAACGCCACTATCGCTCCGCTATAACCCATCATCCTTCCGAATCCGGAAACCAGCCCCAACTTATCTTTAGGAGCAATACAAGACATCATCGCATTATAAAAGACTATCGCCAGCTGGCAGCCGAAATTTGCGACGGCAAAAAATATCAAACCCAAATATACGTTATTACCGAACCCTAAGATCATCGTAAATATAACGGATAATATGGTCAGGTACACCAGAAAAGGCCTCCTCCTGCCAGATTCATCCGAGATCGCGCCGAATATCGGGGAAAAAATCGCAACGCAGGACATCGAAACAGCAAAGGCGATACTATAGAATATCTCGGGCTTGCCCATCTGGATAGTGACCCAGCGGACGAAATACAAAGAAACGATATTTAAAGCGAAGAATTGGTTGGCCAGGTCGTATAAGGCCCAGGAAAAAATCAGGAGGGCGTTCTTCTTCATTTCCTTTTAAAATTTATTCCGGTGGATCAATTTTTCCAACGGTTTCTTTTCAGTTTCTTTTAATTCCGAATAAGAAAGCGGCCAGCCAAGCGAAATCAGACTGACCAGCTTTAGATCCGCGCCGGCATTAAGAAGCCGGCTGACCTCTGCGCAATAAGGTTTCTTATCGCCGGCAACCCAGCAGGAACCGACCCCGAACGCTGTAGCGGCCAGCATGATATTTAGTGTAGCGGCGCATCCGTCTTCGAGATAATATTTAGTATCGTGGCAGAAAACGGCTATGCAGGCCGCGGCCTGCGCGATAAATCTTCCGTTTTCCGCCAGTTCCGATATCTTCTTAAGCGTATCTTTTTGCGTGATTATCACAAATTCCCATGGCTGAACGTTTCTTGCCGTAGGAGCAAACCTTGCGCTGTCAACAAAATCCTGCAGTAAGTTATCGGGGATCGGCTGTCCCTTATACTCCCTTATGCTGCGCCTCTTTCTTAACAACTCTATTCCCTGCATTCTTCCCCCTCATCCCTCGCTAATCACCCCTGGCTACCCGGCTAGCTTTTCTTTGATCTCCTGAGGGATTGCTCTGGGCTTAAGCTCCTTATCCACGAATACCAGCACGGTCTTTGCCTTTGCGATTGTCTTGCCATTCTGATTCCTGATCTCGCATTCAAATACCGCCTTAGCCGCTCCGGTTTCCGTAACGCGCGTATCAATATCCAATACATCACCGTAAAAAGCCGGGGCTTTGTAATCCACCTCCTGGCGCGCCACCACGAAAAAAATCCCCTGTTTCGCCAAATCTCCGACCGCAGCGCCCCTTTTTTCCATATATTCAGTGCGCCCTTCTTCCAGAAAATCAAGATACCTGGCGTAATAAACTACCCCTCCGCAATCAGTATGATGATAATAGATCCTTACACGCATAAAAAACCTTCCTTATCTTATGTTATCTTCTTTATCTTTCTTCTTCTTCTCTTCGACGATTTTCGCGGCGATTTCAGAGGGCACCTGCATATAACGGGAAAATTCCATGGAAGCCGATGCCCGGCCGCTGGAAAGCGAACGGAAAGTCGTGGCATACCCGAACATCTCTGCAAGAGGAGCTTCGGCGGAAACGATCTTTTGCTTCCCTTTAGTATCCATTGCCAGGATCTTGCCGCGGCAGGAACAGATGTATCCGACGATACTGTTTACGTACTCCTCGGGAGTATTGACCTCAAGCGACATGTAAGGCTCAAGCAATACCGGTTCTGCGCGCATGAATCCTTCTTTAAACCCCAGTATTGCCGCCATCCTAAAGGCCAGCTCTGAAGAATCAACTTCGTGGAATGAGCCGTCAACAAGGTCAACGCTCAGATCAACAATCGGGTAGCCGGCATATACTCCTTTTTTCATCGCTTCGATAATACCCTTTTCTACCGCCGGAATAAATGAGCGGGGGATAGCCCCTCCCTTGATGCTGTCAATAAACTCAAACCCTTCTCCGGGCTGGCGAGGCGTAATTTCTATCACCACGTGCCCGTATTGCCCGCGGCCGCCTGATTGTTTAATATATTTTCCCTCGGCGCTGGCCTTCTTGGCGATTGTCTCTTTATAAGATACCTTTGGCTGGCCGACTAACGCCTCTACGCCGAACTCATGTTTAAGGCGGTCAACAATCACCTCAAGATGCAGCTCTCCCATCCCGGTAAGCAGCGTCTCCTTAGTCTCTTCGTCGGAAGAAACCATAAAGGTAGGGTCCTCTTCGGAAAGCCGCGCCAGGGCCTTTCCTAATTTATCCTGATCAGAACGGCTCTTGGGGGAGATACTTAAAGAGACCACCGGGGAGGGGAATTCTATCGATTCCAGTAACACCCTGTTATCTGTGTCACAAAGGGTATCTCCGGTAACCGTGCTATTCAGGCCGATGATTGCCACGATATCTCCGGCAAAGGCATAATCAATATTCTCCCGTTGATTGGCATGCATCTTAAGCAGTCTGGCTACCCTTTCCTTTTTATCCTTGGCGACATTAAAAATATATGAACCGGTCTCCAATACCCCGGAATATACCCTTACGTAAACCAGCTTTCCCATATGCGGGTCGGACTGGACTTTAAAAGCAAGCGCGGCTAATAGACCCTTATGGTCAGCCGGGATTTCTATGGTTTTTCCGGCATCATCAGGGTCGTGGGCGACTACCGGAGGCAGATCTTTAGGCGAAGGAAGATAATCCACCACCGCATCCAGTAGTTTCTGGATACCCTTATTTTTAAATGCCGCCCCGCAAAGCAAAGGCACCATGTTATTAGCGATAGTCCCTTTACGGATCGCCGATTTTAATTCTTCCGGCGTAAGTGAATCTTCCGAATCAAGAAATTTTTTTGTCAGGACATCATCGTTTGCCGCTGCTTTCTCCAGCATAATATGCCGGTATTTCTTCGCTTCTTCAAGAAGGCCAGCAGGGATATCTTCGCTATGAAACTCCTTGCCTAGAGTATCCTCTTCGTATATGTATGCCTTCATCTCAAGCAGATCAATAATACCGCGGAAATTCTCTTCGCTGCCTAAAGGTATTTCCAGCGGCACGACATTTCCCTGCAATTCCTCTTCAATCGCTTTCATTACCCCATAGAAATCCGCCCCGGTGCGGTCCATCTTATTGATAAAGGCGATCTTGGGGACTTTATATTTATCTGACTGCCTCCAGACTGTTTCTGATTGCGGCTCAACTCCGCCTACTGCGCAAAATACTGCCACTGCCCCATCAAGCACGCGCAATGAACGCTCTACTTCAACGGTAAAATCCACATGGCCGGGAGTATCGATGATATTAATACTATGATCACCCCAGATACAGGTGGTAGCCGCGGCAGTAATGGTAATCCCTCTCTCCTGCTCCTGTTTCATCCAGTCCATCTGGGCTTTTCCCTCATGCACCTCGCCGATTTTATACGACTTGCCGGTATAATAAAGCACCCTTTCGGTAAGGGTAGTCTTCCCGGCATCGATGTGCGCCATAATACCTATATTCCTGATCTTTTCCAGGCTGATCTTAGGCGAAACCTCTGCCCTCTCTTTTACTTTCTCTTTTTGTTGCTCCTGGGAGGGTTTAGCCTCAGCAGGCTTGCGGGGGGCTTTTTCTGCGGCGGGCTCTTCTTCTACAGGCTCCTCTGCAGCAGCCGGTTTTTCCCGGGCAGGTTTTTCTACGGCAGGTTTAATTTCTTCAATCTTTTTTTCCTCCGGCTTTTCAGGGGGCGCTTTCTCTTCGGTAGGCTTCTGAACCCCGGAAGATATTTCTTCTTTCAACGGGCCGCAAGGCTGAGATTCCTTCAAACGGCTGTTTAAAACAATAATCTCTTCGCTTAACTTCTGAATCCGGCGATCCTTATCCTCCAGCTCTTTTTCCAGCTCGGTATATTCTTCATTGAGTTTCTGAAAATCGGCCTTCGGAATCCACTCGCTTATTTTATCCTTATCTTTAAGTTGCCTGGCGATCTCAGCATGCCTCTTTGCTTCCTCCAGCGCCTTATCTTTCTGGTGCCTGGCTAACTCTGCTGACTCATCGCGTTTCTTTAGTTCTCCCTGAATATCCTTTATCCTGGATTCTGCCTCTTCAAATTGCCGTTTCAAATCGATATTTTTTGTAAATAAATCTTTCAATTCCTTTTCCTTGGTAAGGAATTGCCTTTCTGCCTCAAGCGCGCGCTCCTGAAGTTTCTCTATATCTTCGTGGCTCTTCTTAAACCACTCCTCCCTGCGGTTTAGCTCCTCCTGCGCCGTAGCGGCATTTGCCCGCGCATCCTCCAATTCAGCGCGCATCTTCTGATTAGCGGCGCCGGCTTCCTGCAGTTGATTTTCCAGAGAAACCAGCTCGTCTTCCAACTTATCCTTTTGTTCTTTCAGCGGATTCTGCGCAAAAGACTGATCTCTGACGGAATCCCTCTTCTGTTTCTTCTTAGGCTTGGCTTCAAGCGGTGAAAATAAACCGTAAGCGGTAAGCCCCAGCGCTGCTATAAACATCACCGCCAAAATGGGAAGCAATTTATTCTCCTATAATCTGGACTACGATTTTACGCTCTCTGGCGCGGTTATCAAACTCTGCCAGCACTACCTGCTGCCAGGTCCCCAGAAGCAGCTTGCCGTTTTCAAAGGGTATAGTAAGCGACGGGCCTGTGATTGCCGCGCGCAGGTGGCTAAAGCCGTTGGCATCGCCCCAGGTCCCATCATGCGCATAATTTTTATTACTGGGGATTAATTTTTCATAAAGCTGCCGGACATCTGCTATCAGGCCGGGCTCATACTCAAAAGTAGTTATCGCAGCCGTGGAACCGATAATAAAACAGGTAAGGGTGCCGTTCTTTAACCCGGATGAATCCAGCGCTGCTTTAATCCTGGCGGTAATATCTATTAAATCGGGATTGCCCTTTGTCTTAAGTTTGATCTTTTCGTTTATAATCTTCATCTTTTTATCTTACCACAAAGCCTAAGCAGGGTCAGGCGCTTTTTTCTGTTCTTGCGTATTTAAAAACTCACCCTGGCCTTTTTCTAATTCATCCAGGCGCAGCGAATACTCAGTCAGCTGCTTCCCAAATTCTCCTAATTGCCCCTGCAGGGAACTTGCTAGCTGATCGAAGTTTCCCTCTGCCGCTTCCAGGGAAGACCGCAGCCGCATACTCAATTCACTCTCAACAGCCTTGCGTGCCTCTATTTCCCACGAAAGCCCGATAAATTGCCCCCGGGTTTCCTCAAGAGCGGCGCTAAGCTTGCTTATCGCCTGAGCCAGCTCATCTGCCTGCCGGCGGCTTGCCCCGGAGTATTCCTCTATTAGCCCCTGGCTGTCGCTGACCCGCTGCGTTAATTCTTCGAGCAATTTTTCATAGTCGCGCTGCAGGATGAATTCTTTAGCCTGCCTTTTTGAATCAAGCTCGCTCTTGATGGATTCTTCTATCTGCCTTCTGCTTTCTATCTCTTGCAGAATCGACGACCTTATGCCCTCCTGAGAGCTGTCATATGAATTTTTAAGCAAATAAAGGCCGTATAGATTTAAAATCAGCAATAGCGCTAAAACCGGCGGTAAGATTTTTTTCATCTGTTGTTTATTATGTTGCAGGTACAGCCTGCCGTACAATTTTTACCGGCAGGCTGTTATCTGAAGTTAAAGTTTAGAGGTCAATCGCTGATTACCGCCAGCACTTCTCCGGTATCCTTATCAACGAATACCCAGAGATCATTGGCCGGTTCTTTCAGGTCAAAATAAACCGTGCGGTAATTCTTCTGGAATCCCTGGACAAGCACGCCGTGATTTCGGTCATCGATTTTTTGAGTGAGGTAGCCGATTTTTCTCGTCCACATCTTATTGCCGCTATCATA
>CAYNRN010000030.1:0-12780 GCA_964399915.1 uncultured Planctomycetales bacterium | reverse complement strand
GCCTGATAAAACTCAGGCTGCGCCGGGTCCCTCTCCTTAACCTTGCTCATAAACGTTTCGATTTTTTTTGACATCTCTATCTCTCCCTTCTAGGTTAACTTTGTCTTTTCTTACGCTAAACGAGGCTTTTGATTATTGCCTCTGCCGCTTTTTTTGCCATACCCATTGCTTCAATTACCGTGCCTTCACCCCCAACAATATCCCCTCCGGCAAAGACTTTCTTTACTGAGGTTTCATAAGTCTGCGCATCTACGATGATATCCCCGTATTTATCGGTCCTTATCTGCGGGGTTGCCTTGGCTAATATCTGATTTGCCGCTAATCCTATTGCAATCACCGCCATATCGCAGTTAATCTCAAAATCGCTGCCCTTTACGGCAACCGGCCTGCGCCTTCCTGAGCTGTCCGGCTCTCCTAATTCACATCGCAGGCATTTAAGTTTTTTTACAAAGCCGTCCTCGCTGCCTACGAATTCCTGGGGCTGGACCAGGAAATTGAATTCTATCCCCTCCTGGCGGGCATGCTCTATTTCTAAGCGCCGCGCCGGCATCTCTACTTCCGTACGGCGGTAAACTACCGTAGTCTTTGGCGCTAATCTGGTTATCTTCTGCAGGCGTAAAGCGCACCTAGCCGCATCCATTGCCGTATTACCGCCGCCTATCACTACAACTTCCTTGCCTATATTTACGGGGGTATGGAATTCGGGGAACTTATAGGCGGACATCAGGTTTATCCGCGTCAAAAATTCGTTTGCCGAATAGATATTGCAGAGGTTTTCTCCCGGTATGCCCAGGAAAGAAGGAATCCCTGCGCCTAAGCCCAAAAATACCGCGTCAAACCCTTCGGCAAAAAGCTCATCTATGCTTTTGGCATTACCTACGATAAAATTATTTTTAAACTCAACTCCCGAGCCTTTGAGGCAATCAATTTCAAAATCAAGGATATCCCGCGGAAGACGGAACGGAGGTATGCCGTAACGTAATACCCCGCCGGTTTTATGCAGCCCTTCAAAGATAGTAACTTTAACTTTTTTGCGGGCAAGTTCTCCTGCGCAGCATATCCCTGCCGGGCCGGAGCCTACAACCGCTACTTTTTTCCCGGCTAACTCCTTACTCCCCGCTCCATGCTCCAAGCTGCAATTGCGCATCCCGTAATCTCCGGCGAACCTCTCTAAAAAATGGATATTTATCGCGTTTTCCGAGGCATAGGCAGAGCCTTTTTTAGTCAAGACGCATGCCTTACAGCACTGGTATTCCGCAGGGCAGACCCTGCCGCAGATAGAGGGAAAATTATTCTTTTCCCTGATCGTAAGATAGGCGGCCTGATAATCTTTCTGCGTAATCTGAAAGATGAATTTTTTAATATCGATGCCTACCGGGCAGCCCTCAATACAGGCAGGATTTTTGCACTGCAGGCAGCGCGCTGCTTCATGCAAAGCCTCTTCTTCGCTATAGCCTGAAACCACTTCCTCGAAATTAGAATTCCTCTCCGAAGAGGGTATTTCTTTTGGCTGTTGAGGGGTTTTTTTCATATACCTAACTTACAGATATGTTTTTCCTGTTCGGTGTAAATTTTGTTTCTTTTCGTCAGCTCGTCCCAATCGACCTTTTGGGCGTCAAATTCAGGCCCGTCTACACAGCTGAATTTAGTTTTACCTGCTACGCTGACCCGACAGCATCCGCACATCCCCGTAGCATCTACCATCAGCGCGTTTAAGGAAACTATGGTTTTTATCCCGGAGTCTTTTGTCACCTCGGCCACTTTCTTCATCATCGGAATCGGCCCTACCGCGTAAACTAAACCTTTTCCTATGAGCTTTGAGCTATCCCCGCCAGAAAGATCGGCGGGTCCGCCATGCTTTATGGCAGAAGCTATGAGCTCTTTCAATATATCCGTCACAAAACCTTTCTTGCCGTATGAGCCATCATCAGTAACAGCGTGCAATTCACCAGAGACCGCCTTAAGCTCCCTTTCCAGAATTAAGAGGTCCTTAGTCCGCGCGCCGATGATCGTGATAATCTGATTGCCTGCTTCTTTCAACGCACAAGCCACCGGATAAATCTCGACAATCCCTACTCCGCCGCCGACAAGGATTACCCTGCCGTATTTCTTGATCTCTGTGGCGTGTCCCAACGGCCCGGTTATGGCATAAAGGCTGTCTCCCTTATTAAGTTTGCCTAAAAGCCGGGTAGTAAAGCCTGCTTCCTGAAAGATCAGCTTAATCGTCCCCTTAGCCGGATTCTTATCCACCACGGTAAGCGGTATCCGCTCGCCCTTCTCATCAGCCATCAGCACAATAAACTGCCCCGGCCTTGCTTTTTGGGCAATCGCTTCGGCAGTAACCTCCATAGCGATGATCCTCGGGGAAGCGCTGCCGCTAATAATAGTTTTCTCTATGATCTTCATAGTCCCTGCCTAATTATTGGGCAATATAAAAGAAAAAAAGACAAAGGCATTCCTTCCTGCACAACGGACGCCTTTGTCCCTTCGTGTTAATGAAAGGATATTAACATAAAAGCAAGTTTCTGTCAAAGAGGTTTTTATCGGGAACCCGGGGTCTTATCCTTAAGTTCCTTGGCAAGGATGATTGCTTCTGCCACCTCACGCATGGACTTGCGCCTGTCCATGCTCTGCTTCTGGATCAGGCGGTATGCTTCAGCGGGAAGGATTTTGGCTTCCTGCGCCAGGATATCCTTTGCCCGGTCAACCACCCGTCTGGTAGTAAGCGCTTCTTCTGCGCTGCGCGCCCTCAAATCCAGCTCGGCATTCTCTATTGCTATCGCCGCCTGGTTTGCCAGCGCAGTCAGCACATCCAGCTCCGCCTTACTGAACTTATGCTCTTTTGAAGTATAGCAGTTGACTACTCCGATGACCCTGCCCTTGATGCTCATCGGGATGCTGGCTAAAGAGAAGAGGCCTTCTTTTTCCGCGATATCGCGGTTTCTGTAACGGGGGTCTTTTTTTACGTCCAAGACACAGATAACCTTATTCTCTGACGCCGCCTCCCCCGATATCCCTTCTCCTAATTTAACATTCGGTTTTTTATTATACTCCTCGGAGACCGACTGGGTCGCTTTGATTACCAGCTCCTTTTTATCCGGGTCAAGCAGCATCAACGAACAGACCTTAGAGTTCATCACTTCCGCTGTAACATTGACTATCAGCCTTAAAAGCTCATCCAGATAAAGGCCGCTGTTAATCAGATTGGCGATCTTAGCCAGTGCCTCGATCTGCTTGAGGAAGATATCGTAATTCTGCTTTTTCCTGCCAGGCATTATAATATAGGTAAGTAATTATCTATCTCATACTGCGTCACCTGAGCTTTATATTCATCCCATTCCTTCTTCTTATTGCGGATGAAGAATGCAAAGAGTTCGTCTCCTAAGGCCTTGCGCACTACTTCTGATTTTTCAGTCAGGCGGATTGCTTCTAAAAGGTCCTCGGGAAGGGCGTGAATATCGGCTTTGAGCCTCTGTTCTTCGCTCATGTGATAAATATTATCGTTTGCCGGCTCAGCCAGCTTATAGCCCTTTTCTATTCCCTCTAAGCCTGACGCCAGCATCACGGAAAACGCCAGATAAGGATTGCATGCCGGATCAGGGGAACGGTATTCAATGCGCGTAGATTTTTCTTTTCCCGGCTTATACATCGGAACACGCACTAATGCCGAGCGGTTCATCTGCGCCCAACAGATATAAACCGGAGCTTCATATCCGGGTACCAGCCGCTTGTAAGAGTTAACCCACTGGCTAGTGACAGAGGTAATCTCCCGGGCGTGCTTTAATAGCCCTGCGGTATAAAATTTCCCGACACTGGATAAATGGTATTTATCCTGCTTATCAAAGAAAGCGTTCTTGCTCCCTTTAAACAAAGACTGGTGCACGTGCATGCCTGAACCGTTAATCCCGAATACCGGCTTTGGCATAAAAGTTGCATGCAGCCCGTTGCTTTGGGCAACTTCTTTTACTACCAAACGGTAAGTCATCACATTATCAGCCATCTCAAGCCCCTCGGCATACCTTAAATCTATCTCATGCTGGCTGGATGCGACTTCATGGTGGCTATACTCAACCACAATCCCCAGCTCTTCGAGCGCTGAAACCGTTTCATTCCTCACCTTCTCGCCGACGTCAAGCGGGGTAAGGTCAAAATATCCGCCCTTATCAAGGATAATCGTATTCTTCGGGTTATTAAAATAAAAATACTCCAATTCCGGGCCTATATAATAGGTAAAGCCGAGCTTTTTCGCTTTTTCTAAGTTCTTTTTTAATACATAACGCGGGTCAGCTTCAAAGGGCTTTCCGTTTGGCTTATAGATATCGCAGAACATCCGGGCAACCGACTGCTCCTTTTCCTCTGAAGGCAAAATTACAAAAGTACCGATATCGGGGCGGGCAACCATATCAGATTCTTCTATGCGGGCAAAGCCCTCAATGGAAGAACCGTCAAACCCCATACCGTCGCCCAAGGCGCGGGGAAGCTCGTCTACGGTGATGGTAAACCCTTTTAAAAAACCCAAGACGTCGGTAAACCACAGCCTGATATACCTAATCTTATGTTCTTTGACTAATTTGGTAATATCTGCTTTTGTCTTCGGCTTTACCTTTACCATTATCTCCTCCTGATATTTTTAAAAAAAGTATCCATGCGCGAAAGCGCCTCTTTTAAGTTATCAAAGCTTGAAGCATATGAGATACGGATGTAATCATTTAAACCCGGGCCGAACGCAGAGCCCGGCACCACCGCTACTTTTTGCTCTTTAAGCAGCTTCTCGGCAAACTCAAGGCAGTTCATGCCGGTATTTTTGATGCAAGGGAAAGCATAAAAAGCCCCCTGCGGAGCATGGCATTTCAGGCCGATTTTATTCAAACCCTCTACCACAAACTCCCTCCTCCTCTTATATTCGCGCTTCATCTCTTCTACGGATTTTCTTCCGGTAACTAAAGCTTCGCAAGCTGCCATCTGAGAAGTGATGGAAACACACATAATCGTATATTGATGGATTTTAGTCATTGCCGCGATGACATCCTTCGGCCCGCAGGCAAAGCCCACGCGCCAACCGGTCATGGCGTAAGATTTGGAAAATCCGTTTAAGTAAAGAGTATTCTCTTTTGCATTGAGCAAAGTCGCGAAAGGAGTATGAGTGAAATCATAAGTTAAATCGCCGTAGACCTCGTCAGAGATAACGGTTATCTTATGCTTAAGAAGCATTCTATTCATCTCTGAGAGCTCTTTTTTAGTATAAGAAACCCCCGTCGGATTTGAAGGATAGTTTAATACTATTGCCTTAACCTTCTTATCAATACTTTTCTCTATCAGCTTGGGAGTAAGTTTAAAATCATTGCTTTTAGTATCTATATATACGGGCACACCCCCCGCCAGTTCAACAATCGGGCCGTAGGAAACATAGCAGGGAAAAGGCACCAGGACTTTATCCCCCTGCTCAAGCATAGCGCGCATTACCAGATCATACGCCTCGCTTACCCCGACGGTAATCAGGATCTCTTCGTCCGGGCAGTATTCAAGGCCATAATTGTGTTTAAGGAAATGGCTGATGCCAAGTCTTAGCTTATAAAGCCCTTTATTGGAGGTGTAGGAGGTGAATCCCTCCTCAAGAGAAAATATCCCTGCCTCACGGATCTGCCAGGGCGTGACAAAATCCGGCTCTCCTACGCCAAGGGATATTACATCCTTCATCCCCAGCACCAGGTCAAAGAATTTCCTGATACCCGAAGGCTGCATTTGCTGGACTTTTCTTGAAACGAGATTACCCATAATTAATACTCAGAAGGCTAAGGCCGAGGTCAAGGTTTAGGAAACTTACCCCTTCTTAACCTCAACCTTGGCCTTGACCTTAATATGATATCGCTATTCTCTTGTTCTCTTCCTTATGCTTCAACACTACCCCGTCCTCTTTGTATTTTCTCAAAAGGAAATGCGTGGCAGTGCCTCTGACATTCTCTAAGGGCGCAAGTTTTTCCGCGACAAACTTGGCTACGGTATTTAAGTCTTTGCCCTCTACTATCAGCAGAAGGTCATAGGTCCCCGAAAGCAGATAACAACTGGCTACTTCAGGGAAAGAATATATCCGCTCGGCGATCTTGTCAAACCCGAGGTCTTTTTGCGGGACGATGTTTACTTCAATTAATGCGCGCACGCTTGCATCATTATCCTTAACCAGCTCCTGATTGATAATCGTCTTATACTTTAAAATTATCCCTTCTTTTTCATACTTTCTAATCGCATCCTTTACCGCCTGCGCCTTTTTCTTCAGCATTTTGGCGATATCTTCGGCTGTAGTACGCGCGTCTTTTTTGAGAATCTCCAGTATCTCATCCATGGCCTCACTCCTTCTTTAGATATAACAAATCTTCGGCCCCTGCCGTTTATGCTCGGACTTTTTCATCATCCTTTTTACCTTCTCAACCTTAACCTTAACCTCAACCTGCGCCCTTTTCTTATCCATGCGCTCCAAAATATCATCAAGCTCATCGTAAGCAATCCCCATTTCTCCTTCATCGGTCTGCCCCGGCCATAAACCTGCGCTGGGATGCTTGGAGATTATATTCTGGGGGACTTTAAGCTCGCGCGCCAATTCTCTGACCTGCCTTTTATAGAGGCCTGCGATCGGCAGGATATCCACTCCTCCGTCGCCATACTTGGTAAAATACCCGGCTAGAAGTTCCGATTTATTTCCGGTCCCGCAAACCAGATAATTTAATTTATTGGCAAAATAGTAAAGCACCAGCATCCTCAGCCGCGGCTTAAGGTTTGCCCGCGCAAGATCATTCCCCGCAGGCAGCACTTTAAGGATACGGCCGTAAACCCGTGATAAATCTATGCGCTTTGTTTTAATCTCCAGTTTCTTAGCCAAAGCACTAGCGTCTTTTAAATCCTGACGATGGCTGTTGCAGGGCAGAAACAACCCTAAAACTTTTTCTGCCCCGACTGCCTCTTTACAAAGGCAGGCAACCACGCTTGAGTCAATCCCGCCGCTTAACCCCAAGGCTATTCCCCTTGCCCCGGAATCTTTAACCTGTTTTCTTATCCAGTTTGCTATTTTTTTCTTCATTGCCCTCATTAAGGTTCACCGGTACCGGAGAACTTGCGCATGATAAAATCGTTCAGGAAACCGGCGGTAAAAGGTTTGGTGATAAGGTCATCTGCCCCAAGCGACTTTGCCTGGCGGACTGTCTCCTCATCATCGAGGGCGGTAACCATGATTACTTTTATCTCTTTATCTAGTTCTCTTACCTTGCGTAGGAGCTCTATCCCGGACTCACTGCCCAGGCGCACATCCAAGAGCATAAGCTGGGGATGCTCCTTATCGATTAATTCAAGTGCTGCGGCTGAATCTGTGGCGGTGAATACGCTGTAGTCCCTCTTAGCCAGAAAGCTGCGCGTAACTTCGCAGATCTCCGGCTCATCGTCAACCACCAAAATTTTAGGCCTGTCCAAGGCTTCCCTCTGTTTTTACCTTAATATTACGGATTATAACAGGCAAAATCTGCCGGGTCAAGGCTATGTTATTACTGCAAACCCTCTATAACCGCCTGGGCGACGTTGGTAAGATGATCGCCTATCTTCTCCAGATTACTGATCATATCCAGGAATATAACCCCTGATAACACATTGCAACTACCCTGCTCCAGGCGCCTGACATGGTTTTCCTTTAGCTGGTTCCTCAGATTGTTGATATGGCACTCCTGCTCCAAGACCAATTTAGCCTCATCTATGCTGTTTACGCCTAATGCCTTAACTGAACAATTAAGCATCATATTTATATCTTCGTACATATTTTTCAGTTCCTCGGCGGCCTTTTCGGAAAACGGCATCCGGTTATCTATCTTTTGCTGTGCCAACTCTCTTAAATTCTCAGCATGGTCGCCAATCCTCTCCACGTCATTAATGGCGTGAATAAGCGAAGGGATCTTCCTTGACTGCCCCGCGCTTAATTCCCTCTGCATTAATTCAACAAGGTAATTAGTGATTGCCTCCCTTAGGGAATCAACCGCTTCTTCGCGGCGAGTTACCTTCTCTAAAGACTTTTCGTCATTTTTAAAAAAACTGTTCATCGCCGTGCCCACCATCTTCTGAGTCAACTCCAGAGTCCGGATTATCTCCTTAATCGCCGCCTCTATGGCAAAATCAGGGGTATTTAAGAGATGGCGTTCCAGATATTTAGGCATATATTCAACCTCTTCCCCCTCTTCGCCTTTAACTATACGGGTAAGAAGGCTGGCGAACGGCATAATAAACGGCAGGAAAATAACCGTATTGATTACGTTGAATAAGGTATGGGCATTAGCAATCTGCCGAGTAACTTCCGTGGATGTCAGGCTTACTAACTTCTGAAAAAAACCTAAAAAAGGAATGAAAATAGCTACCCCGATGATCTGAATCATAATATGGGCTGCCGCCGCTCTCTTTGCTGAGATATTGACGCCTATAGAAGCAATCAAGGCCGTTACGCAGGTACCGATATTGCATCCTAAAATCAAAGGCAAGGCAGCCTTTAAATCAATTAGATTTGCTAAGGCTAAACTCAAGACCATACCTGTAGTAACAGAACTGCTCTGCAATATCGCCGTAACAAACATCCCGGCTAATATCCCCAACAAGGGATTCCTGCTGAAGCTAACAAACAGATTATTAAAAAACGGGTATTGGCCTAAAGGCTTAACCACTTCAGTCAGTATGTTTAACCCTAAGAAAAGAATACCGAAACCTAAAAGGAACTCTCCGATATATTTATGGGTCTTTTTTCTGGCGATGAGCATGGTAAGCATGCCGATGCCGATAAGCGGCAGGGCATAGTCGGTAAGCTTAAAAGCGATTAACTGCGCGGTGACAGTGGTACCGATATGGGCCCCCAAAATAACTCCTAACGACTGTACCAGCGTCATCAGCCCGGCGTTCACAAATCCTACTACCATTACCGCGGTAGCCGAGGAAGACTGGATTATACTGGTTATACCAGTACCGACCAAAACCCCTTTTATCGGGTTTCCGGTAAAATGATACAAAATCTTCCTCATCCTGTCGCCGCAGGCCTTGTTTAGCCCCTCGCTCATTTCCCATATCCCATAGATAAATAAACCGAGGCCTCCCACTAGCCCAAATATGATCTCTTTAGCCATAAGTATAACTCCCTATAATGAGTTTAGTTTTCTTTAAATAAACCATCAAGATCGATATTGCCGCCGGAGTCACTCCTGAGATGCGCGATGCCTGCCCTAAATTTAAGGGCGCAAATCTTTCTAGTTTTTCGCTTATTTCGCGGGAGAGGCCGGGGATGCCGCTGTATTTTAAGCCGACGGGCAATTTTATCTTTTCTAAGTTTTGAAATCTTCTTACTTCTGCAAGCTGCCTCTGAATAAACCCGCAATATTTTACTTCAATCTCTACCTGTCGGCAAGCGAATTCTGGCACCCAGCCTTTGCGCGCAAAGGCTGGGTCAATCTCTTCTAAATCCGCTAAACTTATTTCCGGCCTTTTTAAAAGCTCTTCCAGAGTAAGAGATTTCTTTATCGGCCGGCTGTTTAAACTCTCCAGCTTATTGTTAACTTCTGCTGTGGGTTTAATCCGGATTGACTTTAAAAGGGTTATCCCGCGTTTAATCGCTTTCTGTTTTTCCTGCGCCTGCAGGTAAATTGCTTTCGGGATAAGGCCGGCTTGAAAGCCGATTTTATTCAAGCGCAAATCCGCGTTATCTTCGCGTAAAATCAGGCGGTATTCAACGCGCGAAGTAAACATCCGATATGGCTCCTCTGTGCCCTTGGTGGTTAAATCATCAATCAATACGCCGATATAACTTGAGGCGCGGTCTAAAATCAGCGGCTCCCTGCCCTTCAAAGACAAAGCCGCATTTATTCCCGCAACCAAACCCTGGGCTGCCGCTTCCTCATATCCGGTAGTACCGTTAATCTGTCCGGCCAGATACAGGCCTCTGATTGATTTTGCCTCTAAAGTAGGATATAGCTGTGTGGGATCAACAAAATCATATTCTATGCCGTAACCGTATTTATTAATCTTGGCATGTTCTAACCCCGCGATGGAGTGTATCATCTCTTCCTGCGTCTTACGCGGCAGAAAGGTAAACAGGCCGTTAGCATAATATTCAGGGATTCCCAGCCCTTCAGGCTCAACGAATATCTGATGCCTTTCCCTTTCCGGAAAACGCCTGATTTTTTCTTCAACCGAAGGGCAATAACGCGGGTTTATCCCCTGGCTGATAATATGCAGGACTTTTTTATCTTTTAAGGAATCCAGTATGATGCGGTGAGTATCTTTGTTGGTGTAAGCCAGGTAGCAGGGCAGCTGCGGCAGGGTGATTTCCTTTGTGGAAAAAGAGAAAGCCCTGATTTTTGTATCTCCGGGCTGGGCCGACATCTTTGAAAAATCTATTTTGCTTGCGTCAATGCGCGCGGTGGTGCAGGTTTTAAGCCGGCTTATCCGCAGGCCGCTTACTTTAAGGCTTTTCGATAGGCTGATGCTGGCAGGCTCATCAATCCTGCCTCCCCTGTATTCTTCCAGGCCGATATGGATTACGCCGCCTAAAAATGTTCCGCTGGCAATAATCACTGCTTTGGAATGAAAAGTTTCATCCCCGGCCTCTACACCGACCACTCTTTTATTTTCTATGATTAATCCTATAGCCTCTTTCTCTTTGACATCTAAATTCTCCTCTGAGGTGACGGCTTTCTGCATATATTGCTGATAAAGGCGGCGATCTGCCTGGCAGCGCGACGACTGCACCGCAGCGCCCTTAGAAGCATTGAGAATACGGAACTGTATCCCGCAGGCATCCGCAGCATGCGCCATTTCGCCGCCTAAGGCATCAACCTCTTTGACTAATTGGCCTTTGCCCACTCCGCCGATAGCCGGATTACAGCTCATCAGCCCGATACTTGTCTTTTTAAAGGTAAGCATCAGGGTTCCAAGCCCCAGGCGCGCGCAGGCTAATGCCGCTTCAATACCGGCGTGGCCGGCACCGATGATGATTACGTCGTAATTACTCATAAAATTAGGCTAAGGTCGAGGTCGAGGTCGAGGTTAAGGAGAGCCTTGACCTTAACCTTAATATTATTCTTTTGCCGAAGCGACAAGGAGGGGCATGATATCCGTGCCTTTGATTTCGCCGAATGAGCCGCCTTTGGCCGCTTTCTCGGAGAAATTCGCGGTGCCGTCAGGCTTAATATTGCCTCCGGCAACGATTATCGGCACGGGGTCTGCGGAGTGCGCCTTAATCTTACAGACGGTAGAGTGGTCCGCAGTAACCGTAAGAACGGTATTTGCCATATCCAATTTTGGCAGGAGGTGGGTAAAGAAAAATTTATCGATCGTTTCAATGATCTCTTTTTTTAACTTAAAATCTCCGTCATGCGCCGGCTCATCCGGCCCCTTGATATGAATATAGAGGCCATCATGGCTTTTAATTGATTCCAGCGCCAGCTTCGCCCAGATCGGATAATCCACGTCCAGGTGGCCGGTTGACTGCGGAACGTCTATCACTTCAATCCCGGTTAAGAGAGCAATCCCTTTTTCTACCGGCATCTGCACAAAAGAGCCGAATCTCAGGCCGAATTCGTCTTTTATCGGCGGGAACTTCGGCAGGTGGTCTCCGGCATCGCGCGAGAGTATCAGATTACCCGGCATCTTTTTTTCGGAAACCCTCCTCTTATTGACAGCGGCATCCTTCAAAACCTTATGCGATTTAAGCGTGAATTCATTCAAAAGCGCTGCTGCTGCCTTTGCTTCAGAAGAATTTTCATAACCGGGCATCGGCAGTGATTCCGCTACGAAATTATCAAATTTCTCTTTTGCCACTCCGAATACCCCTTCCCTGTCATATGCAGGGTCGGTATTTGTAATCCAGCCGGAAAGTTTGCTGCGCACTCCCCTGATTACCAGTACGCCGCGGTGGCCGATGGTATTCTTAAACTCAAAAGTCGCGTCTGAAAGCGCAACCTTGGAATTTATCTCTTTTGCCAAAGCAGTAGCTTCTTCCGTAGAAAGGTTCCTTCCCACGCGCCGGTCCAGTATTGCCTTTCCCTCATCTGCGCAGGTGGCGAAGTTCACGCGCAAAGCTACGTCTCCGTCGTTAACCGATAGGCCTTCGGCAAAAGATTCTAAAGGGCCCCTGCCGGTGTAATACTTATGCGCGTCATAACCTAAAAGGCTGATTACCGCGATATCCGATTCAGGGGCAATCCCTTTACCAACGGTAAAGACCAGGCCGCTTCTGCCTTTCCTGGCAAGCGCGTCCATATTCGGCGTTGCCGCTGCTTCCAAAGGAGTTTTATCGCCAAGCTCTTTTATCGGCAGATCGCCTAACCCGTCTAGGACAATGTAAAGTATCTTCTTCATATACTTAGTCCCCCTTCGCCCATCAATAAACAAAACAATGGTAGGGCTTCGGGGGATTAATTCGCGGGCGTCCGCCTACGGCGGACTATGATTTACGCATTCCGTAGGCATGCGTAAATCATCCGCTCATTAACACTTCGAATACCCGCAAGCGTGGCACTTCTGGCAACCTTCTTCATGGCGCAGCGCGCCTCCGCAATCAGGGCAGACGCCTACGATATTGCCCCGGTCGCTCATATCTTCTATTACCGCGGCACTACGCGCGTCTTCACTGGAATGTTTCATATGCACTTCGGCGGATGCGGCGACCTGAGGCAGTTGAGCATGCACTAACCTTCTCTCCACTACGCGCGCAATCGCATCGGCGCAGGAGAATATCCTCTGCCCCTTCTCCCATGAAGGCGAAGGGCA
>CAYNRN010000029.1:0-12809 GCA_964399915.1 uncultured Planctomycetales bacterium | reverse complement strand
GACCGCGCTGAGGACAGAAAGAGGTTTGCGCAATTAGTCGATAAACTTAGGCTTACCCAGCCGCCTAATGATACCGCAGTGACCGCGGCAGAGGCAAAAGCCGCTGCGCGTAAAATCGGCTATCCGGTGCTGGTGCGGCCGTCCTATGTCTTAGGCGGCAGGGCGATGGAGATAGTTTACGATGATAAAGCGCTTGAGTATTATATGCGTCGCGCTGTCTGGGCCTCTCCAGAGCGGCCGGTGCTGGTAGACAAATTTATTGAAGACGCCGTTGAAGTCGATGTGGATATGATTGCCGACGGCACGACTTTTGTCATCGCAGGCATCATGGAACATATAGAAGAGGCGGGGGTGCATTCCGGGGACGCCGCGATGGTCCTTCCGCCGCATACGCTTTCCGCGGAAACAATAAATCAGATACGCCGGTATACTTATGCCCTGGCGCGAGAGCTGCACGTGGTGGGGCTGATGAATGTGCAATACGCGGTTAAAGAGGAGAAAGTTTACATATTGGAAGTAAATCCGCGCGCCTCTCGGACCGTGCCATTTGTTTCCAAGGCAATCGGTGTACCGTTGGCAAAACTGGCCTCAAAAGTTATGGCGGGAGCAAAGCTCAAGAGGCTGGGTTTCACAAAAGAAATCATCCCCAAGCACATCTCGGTGAAAGAATCGGTGCTGCCATTCATTAAGTTTCCCGGAGTAGATATTGCCCTTGGCCCTGAGATGAAGTCAACCGGAGAAGTCATGGGTATAGATAAAGATTTCAATAAGGCCTTCTGCAAAAGCCAGCTGGCAGCTTATCAGAATTTACCGGTAAAGGGGATAGTTTTCTTAAGCGTCAAAGATAAAGATAAGGGTGGCTCTATTATAGGGATTGCTAAGAAATTAAGGGAGCTGGGGTTTGAGATTATCTCTACCATCGGCACGGCTAAATTTCTTGAGCAGAATAAAGTTTATGTCAGGAGCATCCAGCGGGTCAGCCAGGGCAGTCCGAACCTGATAGATCTGATTAGTCAGGGGAAAGTCCAATTGGTCATCAATACCGTATCCGGAAAAATTCCGCGCCATGACGAAGTAATGATCCGTTCAACCGCGGTGGCATTCGGGGTGCCGGTTACTACCACTATACCGGGTGCCCAGGCCTGCGTGCGCGGCATCGAGGCATTGGTTAAGCATACCTTAGAGGTCAAGCCGTTGCAGCAATACCATAAAAAGAAATGAGGAATTACAAATTATAAATGAGAAATTTAAAAGCTAAAATGATAAAAATTAAATTTTTGTAACCAATTTATAATTCATAATTTCTAATTTAAAAACCATATGCCCGAATTACCGGAAGTAGAGACCGTAAAAAAAGAGCTTGAAAAGGCAGTCTTAGGCAAACGGATAAAGGAGGCATGCGTGTACGCCGCCAAGATAATCCGGGAGCCTTCAGTTGATAAGTTCAAAAAGGGGGTTAAAGGCGCGGTTATCAAGAAAATCCTGCGCAAAGGGAAATTATTGATCCTTGAACTTTCCAACGGGAAGTCTCTGGCAATACACTTAAAGATGACCGGGCAGTTGATTTACCCCGGGGATACGAAAAAAAGCAGGGTGAGTTTTAAGTTATCCGACGGCAGGTGGCTCGACTTTAATGACCAGCGTTTATTCGCCGAGCTGCGCCTGATAGACGATTGGCGCTCCTTAAAGTTTGTGCAAAACTTAGGGCCCGAACCTTTTGAGATAAGCCTGGAAGATTTTAAAAGCATATTGAAGAAAAGAAAAACCAGGATAAAACCGTTATTGATGGACCAGACGATTATTTCAGGGATAGGCAACCTCTACGCAGCAGAAGCTTTATTCAGGGCAGGCATTAATCCGGCAAGGCCCTCGTCAAGCCTCTCCGCCAAAGAGCAGGAGCGTCTCTTTAAAGAGATAAAAGATACTTTGAGAGAAGCGATAAAATGCCAGGGTTCTTCGGTTGACCAATATGTGCAGTTAGACGGCTCGGCAGGAGATTACGTCAGGTTCCATAAAGTGTATGATCGGGCCGGCCAGCCGTGTAAAGTTTGCGGCACCCCGATTAAAAGAATATCATTAGGCGGCAGGGGAACTTATTTTTGTCCGAACTGCCAGAGGTAAGATGAAGAAAAGGCTCAAAATTAACGGGTTGATCATCTTCCTTGCGATTTTATTAATCGTTTTATTTCCGGAACTCTTTTTCCGCATTGGCAAAGAGAATCCTCTTAACGAAGCGCTTGAAGTCTTTGGTATGTCTTTGGTCTTCCTGGGGCTATTGTTCAGAATATCCGCCCGCGGCTATAAATCAGAGTATTCTAAACAGGGGCAGGTTTTAGTCAGCGGGGGGCCGTATTCCCTGGTGCGTAATCCGATGTACCTGGGCATATTTCTTGTCGGCTCCGGCATAGTGCTGATGCTTTTTAAATGGTGGCTAGCGGCATTGCTCTTGATAATTTTTATACTGCGCTATGTCCTGTTGATATTCCGCGAAGAGAAAAAATTGCGTTCTCTATTCAAGGAGGAATACGATAATTATTGCCGGCAGGTGCCGCACAGGGTCCGCCCGTCCTTAGCTGCGCTTTTGACAAAAGATTTCCATGAGTACCTTCCGGTAAAACTCAAATGGCTCAGGAGAGAGGTTAGTTCGACGCTTGCTGTGTTGTTGTGCGTGATGCTTTTGGAATCCTGGGATGATATTCGTACTGAGGGGTGGAGCCTCTACTTAAAAGAGAGTGTCGGCATTTTTGTGATTATCGGGCTATTTATTGGGTTCGTGTTTTATCTAAGCCGCAAAGGCGGGCAGGATGAGCGTATTTAAAAAAAGGGTAAAGATAATTTCAAATGGGAAGGTAAAGGGCAGGTATTTTAGCTGCCTGGTGCAGGATAAAAACATATCTTCCGCGGCAAGGCCGGGGCAGTTTATTAATGTCAAGGTAGCGGATGATCTTGAGCCGTTATTGCGCCGGCCGTTTGGCGTCCATAAGGCAAATGGGCGGGATATCGAGGTGCTTTACGAGGTTTTAGGTAAAGGCACGGAAATTTTATCGCAGAGAAAGCCGGGAGATTATCTGGATGTGATAGGGCCGCTGGGGGAAGGGTTCTCGGTTAGCGGTGAGCGGTTAGCGGTTATCGTAGCGGGCGGTATGGGTATTGCGCCGTTGTTATTCCTGGCGCAAACTTTAATAAACCGAAAGCCTAAAACCACAAGCCTGAAACCACTTGTCTTAATTGGAGCGAAAACCAAAACTCAGATTTTATGCGAAGAAGAATTCCGAAAGCTCGGTTGCGATGTAAAAATCGCCACCGATGATGGCTCGCGCGGCTTCAAAGGCAAAGTTACGGAATTATTAAACAAGATTTTGCCATTAGCCATTAGCCATAAGCCGTTAGCCATCTATGCCTGCGGTCCCCGCCCTATGCTTAAAGAGGTCAGCCGCATATCGCTGAAATACAATATCCCGGCGCAGGTATCTCTGGAAGATCACATGGCCTGCGGAATCGGCGCCTGCCTGGGTTGCGTGGTTAAAGTTAGGAGTAAGGAGCCTGGAGCAGGGAGTAGCCAGTATAAAAGGGTTTGTAAAGAGGGCCCGGTTTTTAATGCCGGAGAAATAATTTGGGAGAGGAGAGCAAGATGACGCAAATTTTATATATTATCCTTGGCCTAATCGCCGGAATCTGCGGAGGGATGTTTGGAATCGGAGGGGCCACGGTTTTAATTCCTGCCCTAGTCTATCTGGTGGGCATGACCCAGCACCAGGCGCAGGGGACGACCCTTGCGATAATGGTGCCGCCTATCGGGTTATTGGCGGCATTGAGGTATTATTACAGCGGAAACGTTAAATTAAATATCGCCGGATTCGTCTGTATAGGGTTTTTTATCGGCGGATTAATCGGCGCACAACTTGTACAGAAGGTGCCTGACCCCTTTTTAAAAAAGATCTTCGGGTTCTTTTTGCTGGCAATCGCCCTTAAGATGATATCAGGGAGATAATATGAAAGCAAACCTATCCGTAAGAATCGGTAAGTTAATCTTAAAAAATCCGGTAATGGTTGCTTCCGGGACTTTTGGCTATGCAGAAGAGTTTAGGGATTTCATGGATTTAAGGAAACTCGGCGCGATAGTCAGCAAGACCATTACTTTAAACCCGCGTAAAGGCAATCCGCCGCCGCGCACCTGCGAAACACCGGCAGGCATGCTTAATTCCATCGGCCTTGAGAACCCGGGATTCAAGATGTTCCTTAAAGAGAAATTGCCCGTCCTAAAAAAATCCGGCGTGCCGGTGATTGTCAGCATTGCCTCTGAGGCAGGATGCGGAGAATTTATGGAATTGGCCAGGCGTATTGATAAAGTAAAAGGCATAGCAGCTATTGAATTGAATATTTCCTGCCCGAATATCCGCGCTAACCCTAAGCTTATATCCCAAAACCCTAAATCTACCTATGAAGTAGTAAGGGCGGTGCGCGGGCTTACCAAAAAAACTCTAATCACCAAGCTTTCACCCAATGTCACGGATATAACCGAGATCGCAATGGCCGCTGAAAAAGCCGGCAGCGACGCGTTAGCGCTGGTGAATACTTTTACCGGCATGAGTATTAATGTGGCAGGCCGTTTACCCAAGATAGCGATGATAACCGCAGGCCTCAGCGGCCCGGCAATCCGGCCGATAGCAGTGCGCATGGTGCATGAAGTTTATCAAAAGTCGCGCATTCCCATTATCGGAATGGGTGGTATAATGGATACGGTAAGCGCGCTGGAATTTATTATCGCCGGGGCAACGGCGGTGAGCATCGGAACAGCCAATTTTATCAACCCGGGAATCAGTGCTGAGGTCGTTAACGGGCTAAAGAAATACCTGTTAAAGAATAAAATCAAAGATATAAAGGGGTTAATAGGGTCGTTAAAAACGTAAAAGTCATGACTGACAACTCAAAGCTAATAGGGAAAATAATTTTGGCGCTGGATGTAGATAGTTTCAGGCGCGCCAGATATTTTGTGGATAAACTTTACCCGCGAGTAAAAATATTTAAAGTCGGATTGCAGCTTTTTACTTCCTGCGGCCCCAGGATCATTGAGTATATCCGCAGGAAAGGCGGTTCGGTTTTTCTGGATTTAAAATTATTTGATATCCCCAATACCGTCGCTTCGGCAGTTGTTCAGGCAGCGGCATTAAAGGTAAAGATGCTTACCCTGCACATTGCCGGGGGAGAAGAAATGCTGAGGGCTGCAGTCGGCGCGGCTAAAGCCGGCGCCGGCAAGCCGTTATTAATCGGAGTCACGGTATTAACCAGCCAAAAAGCAACTCCGGCAAAGGTTTTGAAGTTTTCCCGCCTAGGATTGGCATGCGGTTTAGACGGCGTAGTCTGTTCGGCTAAGGAAGCGCGCCTCCTGCGCAGAGCAATAAAGAAAAAGTATCTTATCATTGCTCCGGGCATCAGGCTTAAATCATCTGCTGCCGATGACCAGAAGCGGACAATGACGGCACAAGAGGCAGCTGCAGCAGGGAGCGATTTCCTGGTAGTCGGCAGGCCGATCCTTAAGGCAAAAGACCCTATTGGCGCCCTAAAAGAGATTTGCGCCCCAGGAGCGTAATAGGTTGACTTATTGGCAGGATAAAATATAATGAAAATAAGAGATTTTATAGCGAGGGGGAGCGATGCCGGAAGATATTAAAGGTCTTATAGAAAAGATCCAGCAGGAAGGCGTGCGCGTTGCCGAGACAAAAGCAAGCGCAATCGAAGAAGAGGCAAAGAAAAAAGCCGCTGAAATTATCAAACAGGCGCAGGCTAAGACAGAGAAGATGGTCCGGGATGCTGAAGACGAAATCTCCAGGCAAAAGGCAAGCACCGAGGCTTCTCTGAAGCAGGCAGGAAGAGATTTAATCCTTGCCTTGGAGGATGAGATAGAGGCAATGCTGGAGCGGCTGATTAAAATGCGTACGCAGGAAGCATTGACCCCGCAAGAGTTGATCCGTCTGATTGATTCGCTGATTAAAGGATATGCGAAAAAAGAGGATTTCGATATAAAGGTTTCTCTGGGGAAAAACGATTTTAAGAAACTACAGGAAGGGTTTTCCGGAGAGCTTAAGGAGGTGCTTAAGAAGGGAATAGAGCTTAAGCCCTCCGATGAGATATCCGGAGGTTTTATTATCAGCTACGATGGAGGCAAATCGCATTTTGATTTTACGGATAAGGCGCTGGCAGAATATATCGGCCTGCATTTAAAGCCGGCGCTGGCGCAAATACTTGAAGGCGCAATTTAATTATGCCTGCATATTATATATATTTAATCTCAAGCCTGCCCATGCTTCATTTTACCGGTAAGCCCCCGTTTAGCTTTGAAAGATTCCTCACTGCCTGCGCAGACCTTGTGCCGGAGCAAGAAATAGAAATTTTGCGCGGGATTGCAGAAGGGACATTTAGCGGCGACGATAGCGCGGTGCTGCATACGTGGCTTAATTTTGACCGCTGCCTGAGGAATGAATTGGTAAAAGTGAGGGCCGGCAGGAAGCACGTTGACCCTGTCAAATACCTGCGCGGGGAAGATTACTGTCCCCACCCGGGGTTAGCCCATTTAGCGATTGCCGCCCACAGGACCCCCCTGCCTGTTGAAGGCGAGCGCATGCTTGATGAGGCCAGATGGCTTAAGCTGGATGAGCTTTCTTTCGGGCATTATTTTGATTTTGATTTTCTTGTTATCTACGCGCTTAAACTTTTGATTCTCTTGCGTTGGCAGAAATTTACCGAGGCGGATAAATCCGCCCTGCTTGAAAATATATTCAGGAAAGAAGGATTATGAAAGATAAAAGAACCGGGCATATCGTCAAGATAAACGGGAATATGGTCGCGGTAGAAACCGATGGTTTCATCGTCCAGAATGAGATTGCTTATATCATTTCAGGCCAGGAGCGCATGAAGTGCGAGGTAATCCGTATCAGGGGGAGGCTGGCGGAAACGCAGGTTTATGAGGATACCTCGGGCATGAAGGTGGGAGACGCGGTTGAGTTTTCCGAAGAGCTTCTCTCCGTGGAGCTGGGTCCCGGCCTCTTAGGGCAGATATTTGACGGCTTACAGAATCCCCTGCCTGCGTTGGCTGAAGAATGCGGCTTCTTCTTAAAGCGGGGATTTTATTCCCGCGCCCTGCCTGCTGAAACAAAATGGGATTTTACTCCATCCGTAAAAAAGGGCAGCCGGATTCGCGCCGGAGATAAATTAGGCTCTGTACCGGAAAACATATTCAAGCATTATATAATGGCCCCTTTTGGCTTATCCGGGGTTCTCGAGGTCGCAGAGATCGCCGAAAGCGGCCAACACGATTTAAAAACGCCGATTGCGCGGCTTAAGGACAGCGATGGTAAAATCCATGAGGCCTTTTTAAAGCAGAGCTGGCCGGTAAAGATTCCCATACAGGCATACGAGGGCAAACTTAAACCGCAAGAGACGCTGATTACAAAGATGCGGATTATAGATTCCCTGTTTCCGGTTGCCGCCGGAGGGACTTATTGTATCCCCGGGCCGTTCGGTTCGGGGAAAACCGTACTGCAGCAGCTGACTAGCCGCCACGCGGAAGTGGATATCGTAATTATTGCTGCCTGCGGTGAGCGCGCCGGAGAAGTAGTTGAAACATTAAAGACATTTCCGGAGATCAAAGACCCCCGTACAGGGAAGCCGCTGAGCGAACGCACCGTGATTATCTGCAACACTAGTTCCATGCCGGTTGCCGCCAGGGAATCCAGCGTATATACCGCGGTTACCATCGCCGAATATTACCGCCAGATGGGATTAAAGGTCCTTTTGCTTGCGGATTCCACTTCCCGCTGGGCGCAGGCAATGCGCGAGATGTCCGGCAGGCTTGAAGAGATACCCGGGGAGGAGGCGTTTCCCGCGTATCTAGAATCGCGCATCGCCTCTTTTTACGAAAGGGCAGGCCTGGTGAAATTGCGCGACGGCTCAACCGGTTCAGTGACTATCGGCGGAACAATCAGCCCCGCAGGAGGAAATTTCGAAGAGCCGGTGACCCAGGCAACACTTAAGGTAGTAGGTGCCTTCCACGGCCTTTCGCGCGAGCGAGCGTATTCGCGTAAGTATCCTGCCATCGACCCTTTGATAAGCTGGACCAAATACCGCAGCTTCATAGATGATAAATACGTGGAGAGGGGCAGGGAGATTCTGCGCGCCTCAGACGAAGTCGCTTCAATGATGAAGGTCATAGGAGAAGAGGGGACATCGCTTGTCAACTTCACTGATTATCTTAAGGGGGATTTTTTTGATTTCGTTTATCTGCAGCAGAACGCTTATGACCGGATAGATGAGGCCACGCCCAAAGAGAGGCAGGCATATATTTTTGAATTCATTTATAGTAACATACTTCAGGCGGAGTTTGTCTTCAGCGATAAAGAAGATGCCAGAAAATTTTTTCAGGTATTAAAACAGCATTTCAAAGGCTGGAATTCGACCCCCTGGCAATCCGCAGAGTTTGAAAATATCCAGCAGGAGATTGAAAGGTCAATTAAAGCCAAAACAGCCAATAGACATCAGAAGGCAAATGCATAGAGTTTATACGAATATCATCCAGATCGCAGGCGACGTGATTACCGTAGAGGCCGAGGGTGTCGGCTATATGGATATCGCCCGGATAACCACGCGGCTGGGGGTTTCGCTTGCGCAGGTAATCCGTTTAGACGGAAAGAAAGTATATCTCCAGGTATTTGCCGGCAGCCGCGGGATCTCTACCGGAGACAAGGTGCGCTTCTTAGGGCATGCCATGCGCGTGGCATGCGGGGAGAACCTTTTAGGCAGGATCTTTAACGGAAGCGGTGAGCCGCTGGATAAAAGGCCGGGCATCAACGAGGGCCTTATTGATATAGGTGGACCGTCGGTAAACCCGGTGAAAAGAGTTATCCCGAATAAAATGATCCGCACCGGTATCCCGATGATAGATGTCTTTAATTCGCTGGTAGAATCCCAGAAACTTCCGGTATTCTCCATACCGGGTGAGCCGTACAATGAATTATTAGCGCGTATCGCTATCCAGGCAGAAGTTGACATCATCATCTTAGGCGGGATGGGGTTAAAATACGATGATTACCTTTTCTTCCGGGACACGCTTGAAGCGCACGGATCTTTATCAAGGTGCGTATTTTTTGTGCATACCGCAGCCGACCCTATAGTAGAGTGTCTGCTTGTCCCGGATATCAGCCTGGCAGTGGCGGAAAATTTTGCCTTAACCGGCAAGAGGGTGCTGGTGCTGCTTAGCGATATGACTAATTTCTGCGACGCGCTTAAAGAAATCTCCATTACTATGGAACAGGTACCTTCCAACCGCGGTTATCCCGGAGACCTCTATAGTCAGCTGGCCAGCCGCTATGAAAAGGCAGTAGATTTTGATACCGCAGGCTCCATTACTATCCTTGCCGCAACTACTATGCCCGGCGATGATGTCACCCACCCTATTCCGGACAACACAGGTTATATTACAGAAGGGCAGTTTTATCTTAAGAATAAAGTAATCGAGCCGTTTGGTTCTCTCTCCCGGCTTAAACAGCAGGTCAACGCAAAGACCCGGGACGACCACAGGGCGATTATGGATACGATGATTCAGCTTTTTTCCGGATACCGGCAGACAGTGGAGAAACGGGCGATGGGTTTTCAGATGAGCCCCTGGGATCATAAGCTGCTGCGTTACGGAGAGGCATTTAAGAAGCAGGTGATGTCTCTGGAGGTAAATATCCCGCTTGAAAAGGCTCTGGATCTCTGTTGGCAGATACTCGCAGAGTGTTTTTCTCCGGAGGAGACCGGGATCAAGAAGTCTTTAATCGAGCAATACTGGCCGAAAGGATAGTAACTAGTAACTCGTAACTGGTAACTAGTAATTAAAGGATGGGAAAGATAAAATTAACTAAAGGGGAACTAAAGAGGCAGCGTGACGCTCTGGCGCAGTTTGAGCATTACCTGCCCACCCTGCAACTGAAAAAACAACAGCTGCAGATGGAGATCATCAGGCAGTATTCTATAGTTGATTCAAAGAAAAAGACAGAGGCTGCCAAAAAGAGCGCTGTTAACGCCTGGGTCCAACTTTTAGCGGAGCCGCAAGTCAAACTCAGGCAATGGATCACTCCTAAAAGCATAGCGGCAGCCAATTTTAATATTGCCGGAGTAGATATCCCGGTATTCCAGCGCGCTGAATTTGCCGCTGCCGAATACGATTTATTTCTTACGCCCCTGTGGCTGGACAACGCCATTACTGTTTTAAGGGAGTTGGCCGCCGTCGGCGAAGAAATCAGGGTCTTAGAGAAGGGCATAGAGCTTTTGAAGGCGGAATTGCGCATCACAACCCAGCGCGTGAACCTCTTCGAAAAAATAAAGATCCCCGAGGCTGAGGAAGCGATACGCTTGATTAAGGTTTATCTGGGTGACCAGATGACTAATGCGGTAGGCAGGAGTAAGATCGCCAAGAGGAAGATTGAGTTGTCCCTGGCGGCGGTTTAAAAAACAGGAAAACTTCTGATGATTGTCCCGATGAAAAAAGTTTCTGTAATTGTGCTGGCCAAAGAGGCAGAAGCGGCAGTAGCGCAATTAAGGCAGCTGGGAGTCTTACATGTGCAGAACCAGCAGCAGCCAATCAGCCCTGCAATCAATACGCTTGGCGAAGATATCAATCTGATAGATTCGGCGCTGGCGGTGCTATCGCAGGAAGAATATTCCCCCAGGGTTTGTGCTTTGGCACAGGCACAGCCGCCGGATCTGCGCTTGGCAGCCTTACATATCGTAGATTCGCATAAACGCATTGAGCAGTTGAATGAATACAGGAGGAATATGTTTGCCCGGATTACCCTGTGGCGGCATTGGGGCGATTTTGAGCCGCGCCATATTCAGGCCCTGGCCGAAAAAGGGATTAATTTTAAGCTTTACCAGATTCCGCATAAGGAGTTAGGCCGTCTGCCTGAAGATTTAGTTGTAGAGAATATTTTTATGCATGCCGGGCTCGTCCATTGCGCTGTGATTTCAAAGGGGCCGTTGGAACTTCCTTTCAAAGAGATACCTTTGCCTAAGATGAGCCTGACTGATATGCGCCGCAGGTTTTCTGAAGACGAAAGGGCGATAAAACTGATTAAAGAGGACCTAAAGAAACATACCTGCTACCGGCAGGCCTTAGCATGTTTTAAGGGCAAGCTTGAGCTTGAGCTTGATTTCCGCAAGGCAATCAAAGGCATGGGTGAAGCAGGGAGTATCATGTATATTTCAGGTTTTGTTCCGGCTGATGCCGCAGGTAGCCTAACTACCGCATGCCGCAGCAGCAGGTGGGCGCTGTCGATAAATGACCCCGCCGAGGATGAGCAGGCCCCTACTTTACTGCGCAACCCGCGCTGGGCGAGCCTGATTGCCCCGGTTTTTAAACTTTTGTCCGTTGTCCCCGGCTACCGCGAATTGGATATCAGCCCGCTGTTTCTCTTGTTCTTAAGTTTATTCTTCGGGATGATCATCGGAGATGCCGGCTATGGCGCGCTGTATATGCTCTTAACCTTTTTGCTGCAGAAAAAATTAGGGAAGAAAATTGCCGACAAAAGAGTGTTCCCGCTTTTTTATCTTTTCAGCGCCTGCGCCGTATTCTGGGGCCTGCTTACCGGCACGGTATTCGGGCAGGAGTGGTATCTACAGGCCGGGTTTAAGGCATTTGCCCCTATATTAAATGACACGAAATTCTTACAGGCATTTTGTTTTTTCTTAGGCGCCTTTCACTTAAGCCTCGGCCAGGCATGGCAAGGGTTGCGTAAGCTGCCTTCTTTATCCGCCTTAGCTGACGCAGGATGGATATGCGTTTTATGGTCGTCATTTTTTATTGCCAAGGCCCTGATTTTAAACGACCCTTATCCGGATTTTGTAAACTGGCTGATTGCCGGCGGTATAACTCTGGCGGTATTTTTCAGCCGCCCGCAAAGGAATATCCTGAAGGCCTTTGCGCAGGGGTTAGGCGCCGTGGCTTTAAGCCTGATGAATAATTTTACCGACGTGGTTTCCTATATCCGGCTTTTTGCCGTTGGCTTAGCCGGGGTGGCGATTTCAGACACAGTCAATAGCATTGCCGCCGGTATGGGGGATAATTTTATTGCGCGCCTACTGATACTTTTCGTAGGACATACCTTGAATATAATTTTAGGGCCATTATCAGTACTGGTGCACGGCATTCGTTTAAATGTCCTGGAATTTTCCGGCCATGCAAATTTGACTTGGAGCGGCGTGCCTTATAAGCCGCTGAAAGATTAAGCGAAAGGAGTTTTTATGGAGCAGAATATCTTGATACAGTTTAAGGATTTGGGCGCGATTTTAGTGCTTGCTTTATCGGCGCTCGGCTCAGGCTCAGGCGCCGGAATTGCCGGCATGAGCGCAATCGGGGCATGGAAGAAGAATTTCGCGCAAAATAAAACCGCCTCATTCCTGCTGGTTGCTCTGACTGCCGCCCCCTTAACTCAGACGATTTACGGATTTATTGTAATGAACCGGATGCTCGCCCTGACTTTAAGCGGCCAGTATTTATGGGGAGTAGGCGCTTTTGCCGGAGCAGCCATCGGTTTATCTGCCTACTGGCAGGGCAAGTGCGCGGCAGTTGCCTGCGACGCTATGGGTGAAACCGGGAAAGGTTTTGGCAATTACCTGGTGGTGCTGGGAATGACCGAAACCGTGGCGCTGTTGGTGATGGTCTTTACCATCGTCTTCCTGGGTCGTTTAGCCGGATAGAATTTTGGGCGATTAGCTCAGTTGGTTAGAGCGTCTGACTTACATTCAGAAGGTCAGGGGTTCAAGTCCTCTATCGC
>CAYNRN010000028.1:0-14937 GCA_964399915.1 uncultured Planctomycetales bacterium | reverse complement strand
CAGCTATCTACTATAAAACTAAGAAAACAGCCGTAAACCTGCTTATCCACGTATTTTTATTGACCGTGGCAGCGAGCTGTATATTTCCGCTGCTCTGGATGGCCTCTTCAAGCCTAAAGACCCAGGAGACAATTTTCAGCGACACCTCGCTTGTCCCCAAGGGCTGGCACTTTGAGAATTATTACCATGCCTGGGTGGAAGGGGGGTTTAGCAGGTATTTTTTAAACAGTATTTTTTACACGGTAGCGGTCGTCGTGGGGATTGTGATCATTTCTTCGCTGGCTGCCTATGCCTTCTCCCGAATGCGTTTCCCGGGGAGGAATGTGCTCTTTATTATGTTTATCGCGGCGATGATGATTCCCATACCGGGAAGTTTTGTGCCGCTTTACGTGCTCCTCAATAAAATGCACCTGCGCGACACCGCCGCCGGGTATATCCTCTGCATGATCAGCGTGGGGTTATCGGTGAGCATCTTTTTGGTAAAGACCTTTTTTGATACCTTACCCAAGGAGTTGGAGGATGCCGCGCGCATCGACGGATGTTCTAAGCTCGGCATCTGGTGGCATGTAGCGTTGCCGTTGAGCAAGCCGGTGCTTGCGGTAGTCGTGGTTTTTAACGCCCTGAATGTCTGGAACGAATATGTGCTGGCCCTGATAATATTTGACAGTAAAAACCTGATGCCCCTGCAACGGGCGTTGATGATGTTCAGGGGAGAGTTTTTGACGGATTATCCCCTTTTAATGGCGGGGCTTACCATAACCGCCCTGCCTGTAATCATTCTCTATATGCTGATGCAGAAATATATCGTCAGGGGGGTGGCCTCCCAGGCATTATTTGAAGGATAGGCAGCCGCCTTCTAGGTAAAAACAATTGCCTATGCCGGATACATTTGTTATAATGCAACCCTTATTGCCAATTTAAAAGAAGGAGACAAACTCATGGAACATCATGTTACTGCCCCTAAGGACCGCATTTCTTTTTTCCAGAAGCTGATGTACAGCTTCGGCGCGTTTGCCAATACCTCACAAGCCGCTTTTATCGGACAGATGGTGATTGTTTTAAACTTAGGCTTAGGTGTCAACCCGGCTTTAGTAGGTTTGGTGGGGGCAATTCCACGCATTGTTGACGCGATATCAGATCCGATAACCGGGTATTTTTCGGACAATCTACGCACCCGCTGGGGGCGCCGCAAGCCGATTATATTTTTCGGGGCGATTTTCGGAGGGATTTTCTACGCGCTGATGTTTCAACTATACCCGGGGCATAGCCAATTTTATTATTTCGGGTACTTCTTGATATTTCAAATCCTCTATTTTATCGCCTTTACCTGTTTTTCCATCCCCTGGATTGCCTTAGGTTATGAAATGACTCCTGATTATCACGAACGCACCCGCCTGCAGGGGGCGAGCAATATTGCCGGCCAGCTCCCTTGGCTGATTGCTCCCTGGTGCTGGGCGATTATGCATAACCAGCGCTGGTTTCCCGATATCGTTGGTGGCGGGCGCGTCTTGGCTGTCATCATCGGCGTCGTAATCATTGCCTTCGGTATCATGCCTGCCCTTTTCAATAAAGAATACTTCACCAGTTTACCAAAGCCCAATGTCAAGGGCGCCTGGAATGTGACGAGAGACTTTTTTGCCGGGGCGCTCATAACTCTTAGATGCAAGCCGTTTGTCAAGCTTTGCCTGGCAACCTTGCTGATCTTCGGCGGATTCATGTGCGCTTCAGCATTTACCATTTATGTAGTTTTTTTCTATGTTTTTGGAAATGCCCCGGTACTTGACCAGGCCTATGCGCGAGGCGGCCTTTTACTCGGCACTTACGGGACGTTCAGCGCGATTTGTACACTGGGCGTTATTTCCTTAACCACGTGGCTCTCCAGGAAACTGGGAAAAAGAAATACGTTTTTTATCACCATACCCATTTCTATCATCGGCTACGCCTTGAAATGGATAGGGTATAATCCGCAGCATCCCTATTTGCTTTTTATTTCCGCTCCTTTTATCACCTTTGGTTTGGGGTCGCTGTTTACGTTGATGAGCTCGATGGTCGCCGATGTCTGCGATTTAGACGAGCTTCAAACCAACGACCGGCGCGAAGGCATGTTCGGAGCCGTGTACTGGTGGATGGTTAAGCTGGGGGTGGCGCTTGCCTCGGTTATCTCCGGCTTGCTTCTTAACGCAACCGGTTTTCGGCAGGAAATCGGCCTGGCCCAGACAGCGCACACTTTATTGTGGCTGAGGATTTACGATATCGGCATACCGATTGTGACTTCTTTAATCGCCATTTTCGTAATTATTACTTTTGATATATCAGAGGCAAAGGCATGTGATATTCGCGCCCATGTTGAAAGGCGAAGGGAAGAAAGGCGCAGAGAAGCAATACGGGTAGAAGAAGAAAGGCGCCGAGGAGAAAGACGGACAGATTAAAGGCGGTAGTAAAAACGCCGGTAGGATGATGAAGCTTGGAATCTTTATTTTGATTATTGGCTGTGCGCTTGTAGCGCCCGTGCGCTGTGCGCCTGCTGCGCAGGAAAGGCCGTCTTCCGGCGAGCTAATCTTGAGATGTTGGGAAGCGCACGGAAAAAAAGACCAAGAGGCAACGCTTAAGGCCACGCAGGAATTAATCTACCTTTATAAAGATGAAGCTGATCAGCAGCAGGCATCTTTAAAAGCCCTACCAGAAAGCAAGGAAGAAATCGGCGCAGTGACAGCGCTTAATGACGTAGCCACCGCTTATTTTATTCAGGGCGAATCATACCGTTATTTCGGCAAAGAAAAGGAAGCCATAGAATCATTCAGGACGGTGGTGGAGAAATACCCCTATGCCCAGGCCTGGGACCAGCGTGGTTGGTTCTGGCGGGTTGCCAAGACCTCGCAGGAAAGCATTGATCAATTAGAAGGCCGGCAGCCGGTAAAGCAGCCGGAAAAAGAGAAGATTAAGGTAAGCCAGGCCCCGACCGGAATTGTCCTTTATGATCCGGGTAAAGATAGTTTCCCCGTAGATTATACAAAATACGGCGGGTTCGCCAATATCGGCACAAAGGATTATAAATATATTGTCAAAGACCAGGAGGGCTTAAGCGCCGCTGTCGGCGAGGGTATATATCCTAACACCACCTCGGTAAAATGGGACCCGGAATTTAAAAAGGCAATGAAGGACAAGCGCCTTGAAGGCGTGCAGTGGGATTTTCTGCAATCGCCAGATCTGGAAGCCGCGTTTTTAAAATGGGCTACTTCCACCGAGCCGCAGGGGGTAAAATTATTCTATACCGCGCTTATCCTTGAGAAGGCCGGCCTGATTGAACACGCGCTTAAATGTTATTACGCGATTGTGGTGCATTTTCCCGGCTCCTACAGCTGGACTTACTGGCATACGCCCTGGTATGTGGGCCAGGCAGCAATCGCAAAAATCAGGCACATTCTTAAAAACAACCCCGCTATCGGCTACAAGCTGGTAGATGCCGATATCCGCGTTATAAACGGCTTTGACCTTGATGTATCAAATGACTCGGTAATCACCACCCCGGGCAGATTCGTAAAAGTAGGGTTCTGGGAAAGGTTAATCGCCGGACTCTGGAAGCCCGGAGAGCTCTTAAGCATCAAGCGGCGTTCGGGTAAGGGTAAAGTCTATGTTGTCCAGTATGAAAACAACGACTGGCAGCTGATGGTTGATAAAAAACCCTACATCATCAAGGGCATAACTTATGCCCCGACAAAAGTAGGCCAATCTCCTGATGAAGGCACGATGACCAGCTGGATGGAGGACGACTTTAACGCTAACGGCAGAATCGACGGGCCTTATGACGCCTTCGTGGATAGTAACGGGAATAACCGGCAGGATAGAAACGAACCGTCAGTAGGCGACTTCCGGCTGATGCGCGATATGGGAGTCAATACCATCCGGCTGTATCATCAGCCGCGCAAGATTGACAAAGTGCTTTTACGCGAGCTTTACGATAAATTTGGGCTACGGGTGATCATGGGGGATTTCCTGGGCAAGTACGCGCTGGGCTCAGGCGCTGCCTGGAACCCCGGCACCGACTATAATAACGAAGAGCAGAAGAAGAATATGATCCAATCAGTAACGAATATGGTGCTTGAGTATAAGGACGAGCCCTATATACTCTTCTGGCTCCTGGGTAATGAGAATGTCTATGGTTATGCCTGTAATGCCGACAAATACCCCAGCGAATACTTTGCTTTTGCCAATCAGGTGGCCCGGTATATCAAGGACATTGACCCGCAACATCCTGTTGCAATTTGCAGTGGAGATGTGCTATACTTGGATATATTCGGCAGGGAGTGCCCGGACGTGGATATCTTTGGCACCAATGCCTACCGGGGAGGCTACGGTTTCGGTTCCCTCTGGCAGCAGGTTAAAGAGGAGGCGGATAAACCGGCTTTCATCACCGAATTCGGTTGTCCTGCTTTTGCGGATGGCTTGAGCGCCGATAAGGCAGAAGAAGCGCAGGCAGCATATCTAAAGTCCGCCTGGCAGGATGTAATTGATAACTCAGCATTCCATTGGGGGGCAGGCAACGCCGTAGGCGCGGTGGTTTTTGAATGGCTGGATGAATGGTGGAAGGCATACGAGCCAAAGACCCACGATACGCACGCGCTCTGGGCAGGCCCCTTTCCTGACGGATATATGCACGAAGAATGGCTGGGTGTCGCGGGCCAGGGCGACGGCTCGCAAAGCCCGTTTTTGCGGCATTTACGCAAGTCGTATTATATGTATAGAAAAGAGTGGAGGTAGAAAGGGGGAGTTGAGTTTATAGTTATTAGCTCATAGCTCATAGTTTAAAATTAAATAAAATAATGAGGAGGTGCCTGAGATGAAGAAGCTGTTAGTAGTTTTATTGGCTGCTGCGATTATACTGCCGATAAGCGCGTTTGCGCAGGAAGAGGTAAAGGAATTTGTGGTCTATTCTGACAAAGCCTCAAGGGATAACCACTTTATCCCTTCCGGCTGGATGGGTGATTACGGCGACGTCAAGCTTAATGACCAGTCCATGGATAACCCTCATTCCGGAAGCACCTGTATGCAGTTTACCTATTCCGGCAAAAGGGCCCAGGGAATGGGCTGGGCAGGGATGTACTGGCAGAACCCGGCGAATAACTGGGGAAATAAAAAGGGCGGTTTTGACTTAACCGGCATGACCAAGCTCAGCTTATGGGCGCGCGGCGCCAAAGGCGGAGAGGTGATCCAAAAATTCATGGTCGGCGGGATTCAGGGAACTTATCCTGATTCGGCGAGTGCTGAGACCGCTCCGATTGAGTTGACCGATACCTGGAAAGAGTACACGATTAACTTAGCAGGCAAGGACCTTTCTTATATTAACGGAGGCTTCGGATGGACAGTTAGCGCGGACCAGAATCCCGAAGGGGCGGCCTTTTACATCGACGATGTGAAGTTTGAAGCCGATCCTTCAATGAAGGCCGAAGGCCGTAAATATGAAAGCATGCCGTTTTACGTTTATGCCGACCGTTCTTCTATAGGGAACCACTATATTCCCTCCGGATGGATGGGCGATTACGGCGACCTGAAATACAGCGGCTCCTGCAAAGATAATCCGTACCTTGGCGACAGCTGTATCAAGATCATCTACAGCGGTCAGGCTACGCAGGGCGCGCGTTGGGCAGGGATGTACTGGCAGAACCCGGCGAATAACTGGGGTAATGTTGATGCCGGATACGACCTGTCTAAGGCCAGCAAGCTTACCTTCTGGGCGCGCGGCGAAAAGGGTGGAGAGCGCATTGAAGAGTTCAAAGTCGGCGGTCTGATGGGCGAATTTTCCGATTCTGATACCGCAGTCATCGGGCCGGTGGTCTTGAACAAAGAATGGACGCAATACACGGTTGACCTGGCAGGCAAAGACATGTCCTATATCATCGGCGGTTTTTGCTGGGCGACGAACATCGATGTAAACCCCGAAGGTGCGACTTTCTACCTGGATGAGATTAAGTTCGAATAAATCAGTTGTCAGTTGTCAGTTGTCAGTTGTCAGAAAAACCGCAGGCCGCAAGCATTTAATGTTTGCGGTCTGCGGTTTATTTTTTCTCGCTTTGATATCGGGCATGGCTTCAATGCCCAGAAGAAAAGTCTATATCCAGAAGCTGAAAAACAGCAGATACCGGCTGATTGTTGACGGCAAACCCTATGTCGTCAAAGGGGTCTGTTATAATCCGGTGCCGATAGGCAAAGGCCCTGATTATGACTGGTGGTCTGACCCGGATAAGCCATGGATTGCCGACGGTAAACTGATGCAGGAGATGGGGATTAACACCATCAGGGTTTATCAGGTAGGCGAGGACCCGCAAGCAGTGAAACAGGTAATCAGCGATTTCTATAATCTTTACGGTATCCGCATTATCCTCAGCCACTGGCTGGGGTTCTGGCATTACCCCTGCCCGCTTTACGGCGATAAAGATTTCAGGGAGAAGATAGCAGGCGAAGTTATAGATATGGTCAGGGTTTATAAGGATGAGCCGGGGGTTCTAATGTGGATTTTGGGCAATGAAAATAATTATTCCTGCTGGGGGCAAGTGAACCCCTGGTCAACTAAGGAGATAGACATAGAGCCTGACCCGCACAAACAGAAGGTAATGCGGGCGAAACTTTATTATTCTTATGTCAATGGGCTTATCAAGGAAATCCGCGAAATAGACCCTGCCCGCCCCGTGGGCCTGGGTAATGGCGAACTAATCGGCTTAGACTATGCCAAGGATTCCTGCCCGGAGGCGGATTTTGTCGCCTGCATTATTTATCGGGGAAAGACTTTCGGAAATTTATTCCGTTCGCTTAAGGTGACTTACGATAAGCCGATCCTGCTCAGCGAATTCGGAGCCGATGCCTACGATGCGTATCTGGGTAAAGAGGACCAGAACATGCAGGCATTCTTCCTTGAATCACAGTGGAGGCAGATTTATGAGAATTTATCCGATAATAAAAATGGCGAGGGCGATTGCCTGGGCGGATTGATGTTTGAATGGAATGATGAGTGGTGGAAGCATAATGAATATGCCACTGAGGGTTGGTCAACGCACGATACTGAATCAAACTGGTGCAACTCAAGTTATTATTTTGATATCAAGGCCAAGGGTAATAAAAATATGAACGAGGAGTGGTTTGGGATTGTGGCTTTATCCCAGGAAAAAGAAAACGGGCTTAATAAGCGCATGCCCAGAAAGAGCTATTATGTGGTCAGGGAGTTCTGGAAGAATCCGGCTGCGGAGGTTAAAAGCAAGGGGAAGAAGTGAGATGAAGAGAATAGTTATGATAGTGGCGCTGTGCGTTTCGGGTTTTGTGTCTTGCGTTTTTGCCCAGGATAACAAGCAGCTGGTAAATTTAAGCAAACAGATTATTGAGGCGAAAAACTTCGCACAGCTTTATCCGCTTTTTGAAGAATTGAAGGCGCAGTATTGCGTTTGTGCGCAACCTATGGCGCAGGAGGGCATTACAGATGTGGCAGGGCAGGATTGTTATAAATACTCTGAATTCATAGAATTTTTAGGGTCGCTGGGCAGTAAGAAAAAAGTGCTTGGGCCGTTTGTGGATTATTATACTGCCGAAGCGCGCTACTGCCAGTTGAAGCATCTTGAAGAGAAGCAGGGGTGGGATGAATATTTTAATAAAGGCAATGATTACCGGCAGGATATAGAGAAACGCTCAGAGGGTGCGATCGCGGCTACCGGGCCAAAAGAGCCACTGAACATTTATTCGCGCCTACTGCTTTGGAAGTTTCACAGGGATCAGGCAGATACTCTTCAGGAAACGGCGCTAAATGACTTGATGGGTGCGACTTTAGAGTACGCCCAGGCAGCCGAAGATATAAATGTGATTAAAACCGTGGCGGATAATCTGTCGGCATACGGGGAAAGGGCAAAGGCAAAGGAGCTTTATAATATTTATGTAGATGACCTGTTAAATTCAAATCTCAGCGATGCCGAGCTTAAGTCTGCCGCATTTGATTTTTATAAAAAAGGTAACCTGGATTTATCAGAAAGCCTTTATGATGTTTATATAGGCAGGATTACAAAAAGCCCGGACACCGCCGCAGCCAGCCTGCCGGAGTTGATTGAAATCGCAAAACAATATGCTTATCCGCGGCTGGGCGAAGATAAAGATAAGCTTAATCACCCGCTTTATGCCGAGAAGATATTTGCCAAGATAGAGGAGTTAGGCGGCAGGCAGGCCTTTGATGAAGACCTGATCTATTTGCGCGCGTTGAACTTAGAGAAATCGAAGGATTATGCCCAGGCAGCGGCAAAATACAGGCAACTGCTTGAGTCTTACCCTGATAGCAGCCATAGAGATGAGGTAAATTATAAACTCGGGATTATAGAAACTTACCTGAACAGGAATATTGATTCAGGCAGGGGGTATTTTGAGAATTTGGCTGGCGGTGCAACCATAAGCCCACAGATGATTTCTTCGCTTTACCAGCTTGGCCTGCTTAGCCAGTATCAGGGTGATTTGGAAAAAGCAAAGGGATATTATAATCAGCTGATTGAAAAAGCCGGGGAAAGTTTTTCCGATACCGCGGCTTCGGCGCAGCAGAGATTAGGTGAAATAGAAGCGGGAAAAACTTTAGACTATAATACAAAAGCGTTTATGGACCTGGTCTTAGGCGGGGAAACGCCGGCAGTAAATGCGGCGGCTTCGGGTTTAAGCGCATCTCCTGTTCAGGCAAAGGCAGGGGAGAATATTACAATCAGCGCAGGTTCGGTAAGCGTAGGTGAAACCGGTTGCATGGCAGTAGAATTACAATATTTCTGGGGTGGCAATAGCGGTACGGCCCCCGCATCTTCCAATGCATCCGAATTCAACACCTCTTTTAACGACCCCGGGACAAAAGTCGTCAGTGTAGCAGTAAGTTCTCCTTCAGGGATGGTTGATGGAGGATTGTTACTTATAGATATTTACTGATAGCTACCGCAACACCGCATCCCTCGGTTAAATCCTAAGCCTTAACCTTAACCTTAACCTATATTATTAAAAACACTTGACTTATGGCGGGTTTGGTAGTATAAAATTAGTTAATAAATTCTTTTTTTAAAATTAAAATAACCTCACACCCGGAAGGAAGACAGGCTTGAATGCGATCGCTTGACCTGCAGAAGGAAATCCTCAGCGAAAAGGAGCGGCGCAACATCGATATCCTGGAAATCGTCCGCAGGCGCGGGCCGATCAGCCGCCCCGATATCTCCCAGTATATGGGGATAAACGTAGTGACGATTTCAAATTATATCGATGAGTTCATCAAGCAGAATTTAGTATACGAAAAGTCGCTTGATATCTCCGAAGGCGGCAGAAGGCCGATACTTTTAGACCTTAATGCCCGGGCGGGCTTCGTTGTAGGCGTCGGTTTAAACCTGATGAATATGGTGGGGATGATGACGGATTTAAAAGGCAACATCGTCACCAAAACCCAGATTACCCGGCCTAAGGCCTCGGTAAAAGAAATCACCGAGTGTGTATTAGAAATTATCCGCGAGATACTGCGCCGTTCTAAAGAGTACGCCCCCAACATCAAGGGTATCGGCGTGGGTATCGCCGGCCTGATAAATAAAAAAGACGGCTCCATCCACTGGCCGCAGAAGATGGACCATTATTATACTTATGCTTCGGTTGACCTGCACTTGCGCGAAATACTTGAAAAGGAATTCAACCTTCCCGTCCTGATTGAAAACGACGCCACTGCCGCGTGTTTCGGGGAGCATTGGCTTGACCTGGAAATCGGCCTTCGCAACGTTATCTATATGTTTTCCGGGGTCGGCTGCGGTATAATGATTAACGGCGAAGTCTACACCGGCGCAAACGGTTACGCAGGAGAAGTCGCGATTTATAATTACAAAGAGCAGGATTCTTTTTCCTGCCAGGCCGGCCGCGACTGCTTTATGAAACGCTGGGAAGCTGACCTGGGCATCGTAGAAGAGGCTAAAGAGCTGCTTAACCGCGATAGGAAGAGCGCGGCGGAATTTTTCAATCTTACCTCAAGCAACGTCAATAACGTAGATTTAAAAAGCGTATTTATCGCAGCCAGGTCAAAAAATCCGGTTGCCGCTGCCTCACTGGAAAGAGCGGCTAAAAGATTGGGAGTAAGAGTGGCATACCTGGTAAACCTGCTTAATCCGGAAGTAGTGGTAATCGGAGGAGGCTTGGAAGAAGCAGGGGATGATTTTTTAAATACGGTTACCCAGACAGTAAAAGATTGGGCTTTCAGAGAAGTAACCAAGGACTTAAAGATAGTTTACTCGCAGTTAAGGGAAAACGCCGTTGCTCAGGGAGCGGCAAGCCTGGTTACGGAAAAATTATTTGCGCACGGAGTAATCGAATAAATCTTGTTGCAGGAAGCAGCGTGAACAGCCTGACTGCATATAAGGAGGCATAATGGATAAAAAAATTAAATTAGCGATTATCGGCTTGGCGGGTATATTGGTAATCAGCCTTTTTATTAATTTTCAGCTGTCTTCGGGCAGGTCTTCGGCGGCGAGGGAGATAGAAGATTTGCGCCGGGAAAATGGCGCGCTTCTGCAGAAAATTGACGCCAGCCTCGGCGACAGCCAACGCCTGCAGTCAAGGGTCAACTCTTTAAGCGCCGACCTGGATAAGATTACCCAGGAAAAGAACGATATGGAGAAAAAGTTTGAGCTGGTGAACAGGGAGCGCCAGCAGTTGATAGATAAGCTGAAGGAGATGAAGAAATCGCCCGTTGAAATGGAACGGCAGACTGCGGCCTCCGATGACGCCTACTGGGCGGGCATCTTAAAGGCAAAGACCGCGCTTGAGATGCAGCTTGAAGGTCTACGCAGCGAACTTGGCTCAACCAAGATAGCCAATGAACAACTGCAGCGCGAAAAGAGCAGCCTGGCGCTGGAAGTCAATAACCTTAACCGCCAGACGCAGGAATTGAACCGCCAGCTTGACTATAATCAGAAGCTGATGGATAGCTTGGCGCAGGAATTAGTAAGGGAGAAGAACGACAAGATGCAGATAGAGGATGTGCTTAAATCCCTGAAAAACGAAAACGCTATGCTGATGCGTAATTTAAAGAACCTTGAATCCAGCAAGATCAACCTTGAAAAACAATTCTCCGAGCTGAAGCAGGAAAATTCTTCGCTCGATTCCAGGCTTAAAGAGATGGAAGAACTTTTGCAGAACCGCAGCATGCAGATTGATAGCCTCCAGAGGAAAATGGAGGATATTAAGGCAGGTGGCCAACAGGCAGGTGGCCAGATAGGCGATTCGGTAGAGTTACCGGCTATTATCGTCAGGCCCAATCCTCAGCAGGTGCAGCCGGATGAAGCGAAAGCTACCCCTGCCCCGGCGCAGGACAGGGAAGGCAAGATACTTGCAGTCAACAGAGAAAATAATTTCGTAATCATAGATAAAGGCGAAGACGCCGGCGTTAAGATGGGAGATACTTTCAGGGCTTTTAGCAATGATAAGCAGGTCGGGGAACTGGAAGTCATCCAGACACGCAGCAGCATTTCCGCCTGCGATATCAAAAAAGAAACTACCGTGTTGAAAGTCGGAGACGCCGTCAGGTAAAATTTAACAGGCAGCAATTTTAAAACACCAACCTTTCCAGCGGCATGGTTCGCACAAAGAAGAATCCTTCCAAAAACATTTCTATCGAAGATGTAGCGCGCATAGCCGAAGTCTCCATAACTACGGTATCGCGGGTAATCAATAAATTCCCTTCAGTAAAAGAAAAGAACAGAATAAAAGTCCTCAATGCCGTCAAAGAGCTGAATTTCAAGCCTTCGGTATTAGCGCAACGGCTGGCTACCGGAAAAAGCAATGTGGTGGCTTTGGTGATACCGCGCTACGAAGGGATGTTTTACTCATTTTATCTTCTGGAATTAATCCGCGGAATCGGCACGCTCTGTGCCGCGTTAAAGCTGGATTTGCTGCTTAGCCTTACCGACGCAAAAACATCTTTGAGTTTAAAGGGGGTCGGAGGGGTGATTTTTGCTGATATCATCGGCAACCGCCGCCAGTTAGAAGAAGCCTTTCAGGCGGGCCTGCCCTGCGTGGTGATTAACAACTTAGTCGAAGATTTAGAGGTCAGCTGCATATATATCGATAATACCGCCGGCGCGGAATCAGTAGTAAATTACCTGATCGGACTCGGCCATAAGAAGATCGCCCATATATCAGGTGATATAGTTACTCAGGCGGCGGCGCAGCGTTTAGAAGGTTATAAGCGGGGCTTGAAAAAACACGGCCTGCCTATAGAGGATAGTTATATTTTTAAAACCGATTATTCCCGGGGCCAGGCGCGCCTGGCTGCCGAGAAGATGTTGAAGATGCCCGATGCACCAAGCGCTGTTTTTGTCGCATCAGATTCCATGGCCCTGGAAGTAATGGCAGTTGCCCGCGAGATGGGCAAGAAGATACCCGATAACCTTTCTATCGTGGGTTTTGACGATAATCCTTCGGGGCTTTACGGCCCGGTGTCCCTGACTACAGTCAGACAGCCATTGATTAAGATGGCGGAAGAATCGGTGAAGTTGTTGAATCAGCTGATGGAGAAGAAGAAGGAGAAGCCGCAGCGGATTTCGCTTGCGACGGAGCTGGTGGTTCGCGAATCGTGCCTGCCTCTTGCGTCTGCCAAGAGCAAAGGCTGATAGCGAGCGAGGTCGAACCTGCCTTTTAAACCTACAAAGAAGAGTAATTGATGTTCTTGATCTGGACACAATTTGTTGTATTCTTCAAACTAAAAGAATACTATATATTGTATTTTTCTCTTGACCCCGTTAGAAATTATGTTATCATGGTGCGGTAAATTTCTAACGGGGTTGACATAGGCCATCTTTTATTTCAATCATCTTTTTCTCACGGAGGGGATTATGAAACTGGATCTATCAGAAAATGCTCTTCGGGTCTTGGAGCGCAGGTATTTAAAGAAAGACGAACAGGGCAAAGTCGTTGAGACGCCTGAGGAACTATTCCGCAGGGTTGCCAAGGCAATCGCCCTTGCGGATAAAGAATACGGCAGAAGCGAAAAAGAGGTAGCCCAGCTTGAAGAGGACTTTTATGAGATTATGACTTCGCTTGAATTCATGCCTAATTCCCCCTGCCTGATGAATGCCGGCAGGGATCTCGGCCAGCTCTCCGCCTGTTTCACCCTACCCATAGACGATTCTATGGAATCAATTTTTGAAACCCTTAAAGTAACCAGCCTGATCCATAAATCAGGTGGAGGGACAGGTTTTTCTTTTTCGCGCTTGAGGCCCAAGAACGCAATGGTAAAAACTACCGGCGGCATTGCCTCCGGGCCGATTTCTTTTATGAAGGTTTATGACGCGGCAACCGAAGCGGTGAAGCAGGGTGGCACGCGGCGCGGCGCCAATATGGGCATCTTAAGGGTGGATCATCCGGATATTATGGAATTTATCTCCTGTAAAGAGGATGATAATAAGATCAATAATTTTAATATCTCCGTCGCAGTCACCGATGAGTTTATGGAGAAGTTAAAGAAGGGCGAAGATTACGATATAATTGACCCGCACACGCATAAGCCGGTAGGCAAACTTAATTCCAAAGACGTTTTTGAGGCGATAGTCAGGCAGGCGCATAAAAACGGGGAACCGGGGATAATCTTTATTGACCGGATTAACCAGTTTAACCCCACCCCTAACTTAGGCAGCATTGAAAGCACGAACCCCTGCGGCGAGCAACCCCTGCTTCCTTATGAGTCTTGCGATTTAGGTTCGATTAATTTAGCGCAGATGTATAAGAAGGCCGGCCTTAGGCTTGAGATCGACTGGGAGCGGCTGCGCAACGTTACCCGCCTCTCGGTGCATTTCCTTGATAATCTGATTGATATGAATAAATTCCCCCTTCCCCAGATAGAGGAGGCGACCAGGGCGACGCGCAAGATCGGCTTGGGTGTCATGGGCTGGGCTACGCTCTTAATCAGGATGGGGATCCCTTACAACTCGGAAGAGGCGGTTGCTTTGGCTGAGAAGGTGATGGAATTTATTTTAAAGGAAGCCAATGCCAAATCACTGGAACTCGGCAGCACAAAAGGCGTATTCCCGGCATTCGGCGGCAGTATTTACGATAAAGAAGGCAATCCTCTTAAGATGCGCAACGCTACACTGACGACAATCGCTCCCACCGGCACGATCAGCATTATTGCCGGGCCATGCTCATCCGGCATCGAGCCGTTATTTGCGATTTCTTATTACCGCAACGTGATGGATAACGACAAACTGGTAGAGGTTGACCCTTTATTTGAAGAGATCGCCAGGAACAGAAGATTTTACAGCCGCGAACTGATGGAGAAGATCGCCGAGAGCACCTCGTTAAGCCATATTGAAGAGATCCCCGATGACGTAAAGAGAGTTTTTGTTACCGCCCACGATATCTCTCCTGAATGGCATGTGCGTATGCAGGCGGCATTCCAGAAATACGTGCATAACGCTACCTCAAAAACAATCAACTTCCCTAATTCGGCGGGCTTAGACGAAGTCAGGCAGTCATACCTGCTGGCATATGATTTAGGCTGCAAGGGTATTACCATTTACCGCGACGGCAGCCGCCAGGAGCAGGTATTAAACGTCAAACGCAAGAAAGAAGTATCTCAGGCGCAGGTTGCCGCTGATTCGGCGCAGGGAGAGATCGCTCCGCGCCCGCGCCCCGAGGTGATTATCGGCACAACTACCAAAGTAGCTACCGGTTGCGGGAATCTTTACGTGACCATAAACGTGGATGAAGAAGGGAAGCCCTTTGAATTATTCACCCAGATGGGTAAGGCAGGCGGATGCGCTGCCAGCCAGCTGGAAGCAATCGGCAGGCTCGTATCATTAAGTTTCCGCGCCGGTATAGAAGTAAAGTCAATAATTGAACAGCTGCGCAATATCCGCTGCCCTTCGCCTTCATGGGAGAAGGGGCAGAGGATATTCTCCTGCGCCGATGCGA
>CAYNRN010000027.1:12492-15386 GCA_964399915.1 uncultured Planctomycetales bacterium | reverse complement strand
TCCAAGCGCGTTGGGAGAGCAATTATGGATTATGAGATGCTCTCTGAAGGCGACAAGATATGTGTTGCGGTATCCGGTGGCAAGGATAGCCTTACACTTTTGCGCATCCTCCGCGACAGGCAAAAGTTTGTGCCGATAAAGTATGAGCTTCTGGCAGTGCATATTGACTTCGGCTATCCTAAGTCATGCGTCAAAGAGCTTGTGAAGTATTTTAAGCAGCTCGGGGTCAGGTATCATATAGAGAAGAGCGGTATTTTAAGGAAAACGCCCAAGGATAAGCTAAATTGCTTCTGGTGCTCATGGAACAGGCGCAAACTGCTTTTTGAAACCGCTAACCGCTTCGGCTTTAACAAGGTAGCGCTTGGCCACCATAAGGACGATATTGTCGAGACTATCCTGATGAACCTCTTTTTTCAGGGCGAAATCTCGGCAATGTCTCCGAAACAAGAGTTGTTTAAAGGCAAGATTGTGCTCATCCGGCCGCTTGCCTATGTTGAGGAGTATTTAATCAAGCGCTTTGCCAGCCAAGAGAAGATCCCGCACTCCACCTGTACCTGCCCGAATTCGATTATTTCCCAACGCACTAAGATGGCTAAGCTGATCAGCGATATCAAGAAGGTCTGCCCCGAAGTAAAAACGAATATTTTTAAGAGTATCAAGCGGGTTAAACAAGATTATCTGCTTTAAGAAAGCTTTCCAAAGTGGTATACTGATATCATAAGAGGGAGGTGTACGATGCAAAAATTTCTGTTGTTAGGCAGGTATTCAGCGCAGGGGTTAAAGGGGGCATCTGCAGCGCGTAGTAAAAAGGCAGTTGCCGTGGTAAGGAAGAACCGGGGCAGGATCAACGCGATATTCGCGCTGGTAGGTAATTATGATTTGGCAATATTGGCTGAATTTCCTCAAGTTCCCAACCTGATGAGGGCAGTGATCGGCTTAAGCAAGCTGACCGGGGTCACCTTTGCCAGTTATCCTGCGGTTTCGCTGGAAGAATTCGATAGGAAAATACTGAAATAAAAAGGATAAATAACCCATTTCTATGACCTGGATTATCGGCGGATTATTTATTGTCCTGGCAATAGCGATTATCGCTATTGTGCTGAAGATCTCTTCGCAGGTGAATGAGCGCCTGAATCAGATGAACACCACCCTGCAGGATGCGCATAAGGTAATAGGACAGAATTTAGGCAGCGCCGCAAGCGTATTCGGCAATGTCAAAGAGCAGTTAGGCCGGCTGGAAGAGACTAACCGCCATATCGTAGAAATTAGCAAAGATATCTCAAGCCTGCAGGAGCTCTTGCGCGCCCCGAAATTCCGCGGTCAGATGGGCGAGACCTTGCTAGAGAATCTGCTTTCGCAGGTCCTGCCCAAAGACCATTATGTAATGCAATACCGGTTTAAGAGTTCGGATGCTGTGGATGCGGTAATTCGCTTGGGTGAACGCCTGGTGCCGGTGGATGCCAAGTTCAGCCTGGAGAATTTCCAGAAGATGCTAGAGACGCAGGATGAGCAGCTTAAGAATGCCTACCGTAAAAAGTTCATCCAGGACGTGAAAAACCGCGTGGATGAAGTTGCCGCCAAATACATCCTGCCTGCGGAAAATACCTATGATTTTGCGCTGATGTATATCCCGGCAGAGAATGTCTATTACGAAGTGATCATCAAGGAAGACCTCTTTGCCTACAGCATGTCCAAGAAAGTAATTCCGGTTTCACCCAACACATTTTACGCTTATCTGGAGGTGATTTGCCTGGGGCTAAAGGGCTTAAAGATTGAAGAGAACGCCAAGGTGATCTTAAAGAGTCTGGGCGCTTTATCGGTTGAAGTAAATAAATTCAAGGAAGATTTCAATGTCTTAGGCAGGCATCTTTCTGACGCCTGGGTTAAGTACGGAGACAGCCAGAAGCGGCTGGATAAATTTTCAGAGCGCCTCACCGATATCCATGACCGCAAGCAGATAGAAGCAAAGTAAGCCCCCATGTTAGTGCATATCCGCGTTATCCCTAAAGCAAGCAGGAACTCAATCAAAGAAGAAGAGGGGCGCTTAAAAGTTTATCTAACCAGTCCCGCGCAGGACGGCAAAGCCAACGCGCAGCTGATAGAGCTGCTGAGCAAACATTTCAAGGTGAAGAAATACCAGGTCAAGATCATTCGTGGGGAGAAATCCCGCGATAAACAGGTAGAGATAATATGAGCGAAATGATTTATGCCTTTAGCAGGCGCTTAGACGGGAATATGTCCTTTAAGTTCGGGGATACTAAGGGTGCCCTGGCTAACCGCAGGAAATTTTTAGAACCCTTAGGCATTGATTTCCGCAGGCTCGTCTGCGCTGACCAGGTGCACGGCAACCGCGTGGAATACGTGATCGAACCGGATGCCGGAAAAGGCGCCTTATGCTTTGAAACTTCCATAGCCAATACTGATGCCCTGATTACCGAACAGAAAAACCTTCCTCTGGCTGTTTTTACCGCTGACTGTTTATCCGTATTTTTATTTGACCCGCATACGCCTGCTATCGGCATGGTGCATGCCGGATGGCGCGGCACCAGGGTAAAGATTACAGCTAAGGCAGTAAAGCGGATGAAGGAGAAATTCAAAACACAGCCGGAGGGTTTAAAAGTAATTCTCGGCCCCTCGATGCGCGCCTGCTGTTTTGAAGTTAAAGATAAGCCGGATGATTTTTCTTTTTCCGAATTAATTAAGAGAGAAGGCAGGTTTTACTTTGATATCATCGCCGAGAATAAAAGACAACTTTTAAGCGCGGGGGTAAGAGCAGAAAATATCTCGGATTCGGGAAAATGCACTTATTGCGGCAATGAGGATTATTTCTCTTTCCGTAAAGAGGCGGATAAAAGCGGCAGGATTATGTCGCTAATTATGCTGAAAGGTCAAGG
>CAYNRN010000027.1:0-12392 GCA_964399915.1 uncultured Planctomycetales bacterium | reverse complement strand
AAGGTCAAGGTTAAGAGAGAGGGTAAGATGGGGAAAATAATCATAGTTTATTATTCGCAGGGCGGTAACACCAAGAAAATGGCAGAGATCATCAAGGAGAGCGTTGCCAAAGCAGGGGTTGAGGCGGTTTTAAAGGAGGTTAAGGATGTCAAAGCGCAAGACCTGCTGGAATATGACGGCATCATCGTGGGTTCGCCCACTTATTACGGCACAATGAGCTGGCAGATTAAGAAACTGCTGGATGAATCGGTAAAATTTCACGGCAAACTTGACGGAAAAATCGGGGCGGCGTTTTCTTCCAGCGCCAATATAGCCGGAGGCAACGAGACCACGATTCTAGATATCTTGAACGCCATGCTCATACATGGTATGATTGTCCAGGGTGACCCGCAGGGCGATCATTACGGAGCAGTGGCAATCGGCGCCCCTGATGAGCGTGCCGCTAAACAGTGCCAGAGGATGGGTTCGCGGGTGGCTGGGTTAGTAAAAAGGATATCGGCAGAAGGTTAAGGTTGAGGTTGAGAAGTGCATATTGTAATATTAATAACTTGCGCAAGTAAAGAAGAAGCCGAAAAGATAGCTAATGCTTTAGTTGAAACTAAGCTTGCTGCCTGCGTGAATATCGCCGGCGGCGTAAACTCTGTATTCCGTTGGCAGGGGAAACTGGATAAAGCAGAAGAAATCTTACTCATTGCCAAGACTCAGGAAAATAAACTTGCCGCAGTCATTGATAAAGTCAAATCCCTGCACAGTTATGAAGTGCCGGAAATCATTGCCCTGCCGGTTGTAGGCGGTAATACCGATTACCTTAAGTGGATTGATGAATCCCGTTAGAAACTGTTTTTTACGGGTTTCATCAGGAGGTTTCTAACGGGATGAATCTCTCAGGTAACCTGTTTGATTACTTTAAAGCCTTTTTAGGCGGAGTAGGAGTGAGTTTTACCCCCTGTATTTACCCGCTGATACCGGTGGTTATCGGCTGTATCGGGGCTAAGGCCGTTAACATCCGGTTAAGAGGTTTTTTATTAAGTTTTGTCTATGTAAGCGGCATGGCGATTACCTACGCAATATTAGGGGCAATCGCCTCTTTAGCCGGAGGGATTTTCTTCAAGCTAACTTTTAGCCCGATACCGTTTTTCCTTGCCGGCGCGTTGATCCTCATTTTCGGCCTCTCCATGCTGGGTTTGTTTCCTCTGCCTCAGATAAACTTATTCAGATCTGCGTCGGTGAAAGAAGGCAATTATTTCTCCGTCCTTTTGCTGGGATTGACTTCCGGTTTAGTGGCTTCGCCGTGCCTGGCGCCGGCGTTGGGTTCGCTGCTGACTTTTGTTTCCTTAAAGAAAAACTTGTTATACGGCGCCGGGATGCTCCTTTCTTTTGCTTACGGCATGGGCCTGATCCTGATTATTGCCGGGACCTCCAGCGCTATGCTGATTGGCCTGCCTAAGCCCGGCAGATGGATGGATTATGTCAAAAAGGCAGGCGGGTTAATTCTGATATTTATCGGAGTTTACTTTATATTTATGGGCGTACGGAGGATTTAGCATGAGGCGTTGTTTTGTCCTGACTGGCTTTATCACCTTTTTATTTTTGCTTACTTCCTGTTCCGCGCAGGAAGGCCCTAAACAGCAAGGGGCCTCGCCGGCAGTGGAATTTTCCCTTGAAAGCATAAAAGAGCAAACAATTAATCTAAGCGAATACCGAGGCGAGGGCGCTGTGATTTTATTGTTCTGGACTACCTGGTGCCCCTATTGTATCAATGAAATTGAGATGTTGAATCAGCTTTATGAAGAGTTGGGCAAAGATAATGTCCGGGTCCTGGCGATCGATGCCGGAGAATCCCTGCGCACGGTAAAAAGATATATGCGCCAGATCGGCCCTAAATTCGATGTCCTGCTTGACAGAAACCTGAAAGTATCGGGGGCTTATAGAATTAACGGTGTCCCTTTCTATATCTTTATTGATAAACAGGGGGGGATAGTTTCCAAAGGCAATTATTTTCCTTCAAACTATAAACAATTGTCCGCCGAATAATATGGTTGTTAATTCCACAAAAAACCGCTGTGAAGGTCTGATAAAAATCTGGGAGAAAAGAAACATTCAGGGTTTTTACTGCGCGGATAAGCAGGAAGCAGTTGAGCAGGCATTAAAGCTTATCCCGTTACAAGCCTCCATAGGGATTTCCGGCTCTCAAACCCTTAATCAGCTGGGGATAGTCAATCTGCTGGAAAAACGGGGGAATCAGGTCTATAATCAGTATTCGCCAGGTATCAACAGGGAAGAGGGCTTGGCTTTGAGGAGAAAGGGCGCGCAGGAAGCTGACTTTTACTTGACAAGCGCAAACGCGGTCTCGCAGGCAGGGGAGCTGGTTTTTTTCAGCGGCTTTGGCAACCGCATTGCGGGCATATCCAACGCAAAGAAGGTTTTAGTAATCTGCGGGATAAACAAGATCACCGACGGCCTTAATCAGGCCTTAAGGCGGGCAAGGGAATATGCCACGCCGCTGAATTGTAAGCGGCTTAACTGGCCGGGCGCCTGCCTGGAAAGCGGCAGATGCCGCAAGGAGATCTGTTTATTCCCGGAATATAAACGGATGTGTTGCCAGATACTGATTATCGAGGCAGAAGTTGCGCCGGAGAGGTTAAAGGTTATTCTAGTCGCACAAGAATTGGGGTATTAAATGGTATCTTTGAAAGGTTTAGCTACGGGTATCGGGAGTCTGCCGTACACAAACGTTAATATCGCGCTGGATATGATCTTTAAGTATACTCCAGAGATACCTTTCTGGCCGCAGCTTCCTCAGCGCGATGTAAAAGAGGGGATGATGACTCAGTTCAGCGAGCACCTCCCCTGCCTGGAAGTTTCCGCAGACGGGATATTTTTTAACGCCCGCAATAAGGATACCCAGCTGGAAGAGTTTTACGGAAGGGTAATCGCTCAGGACCTGGGTTATTTTAAAATCAGCCCTGCTTATGCGGAGGGATTATATAAATTAGCGGGAAGGCTTAAGGATTGCGACTTAGACCTGATAAAGTGCATCAAGTGCCATATCACCGGCCCCTTTACCTTTGCCGCCAGTATCAATGACGAAAGCGGTAAATCGCTCCTGCATGACAGCGTATTCATGCAGGTGATCTCTAAGGGCTTGATTATGAAAGCGCTCTGGCAGATCGAGTTCTTTAGAAAATTCGGCAAGCCGATTATCCTTTTTCTTGATGAGCCGTTTCTGGGCTGTTTTGGCTCGGCTTATACGCCTTTAAACAGAGAAGATGTCACAAAAGAACTTACTGAGTTCTGCGCCGCGATAAAATCTACGGATGTGCTTACGGGCGTACATTGCTGCGGCAATACCGACTGGTCTATTTTTACCGAAACCCCGGCTATGGATATCATAAATTTCGATGCCTCGGATTATATGGATAAATTCGTGCTTTACGCCGAAGAGATTAAGGGCTTTCTCGAGCGGGGAGGGCTGATTTGCTGGGGGATTGTGCCGACTAGCGAATTTACCGGGGCCGAGACGCCTGACCTTATGGTAAGGAATATCAAGAAGGGGTTCTCGGAATTAATCAGGAAAGGCATCCCCGAAAACCTGCTTGAGGAGAATCTTTTGCTTAGCCCTGCCTGCGGCTTAGGCAATATGGAGGCAGTGAAAGCCGAAAAGATCCTCCGCCTCCTGAAGCAAACTTCTTCTTTCCTGCGGTAAATCCAGCTAAAAATAAAACATTTGACAAAATAAAACAAAAGTAATAATATATGTAAGCCTTTTTCCGCTTATTTCCCTCTAAGGAGCATAATGAAAGAGATCAGGATCCATGCCCGCGCAGGGCAGGGAGCGATTACTACAGCCGGATTACTGGGATACGCCTATTTCTTAAAAGGCAGCTACCCTTACGCCTTTCCTCACTTTGGCGCAGCCAGGATGGGGGCGCCGATGAACGCCTTTGTGCGGGTAGATTCTAAGCCTGTGCGCCTGCGCAGCCAGATTTATAATCCCGATTACGTGATCATAGTCGATGCCACCCTGATGCGCGGATTTAACTGTTTTTCCGGCTTAAGCGGTAAGGGCATCGCCATCATAAACCAGAGGGAGGGCGTAGCCATACCAAAAGTCAAAGCTACGCAGAAGGTTTTTGCCCTGCCGGCAAATGAAATCGCCTTAAAGGCTATCGGCAGGCCGCTGGGAAATACCGCCTTACTTGGGGCGTATGCTGCGGCAACGCAGGAGATAGAATTGGAGAGCCTGATTCAAGCCATAAAGGAGAGATTTTCAGGCAGGGCGCAGGAAGGTAATATTCAGGCGGCAAAAGAGGGATTTAATTTCATCAAGAAAAGTTTATAGCCAAGCGAGCCACCATGTTCGGACCTTTAATCGTCAAACCAAAAACCAGTAAAAACAATAAGACCGGCGCCTGGAGAGTCGAGATTAGGCCGAAATTCCTGCAGAAAAACTGCATTGCCTGCAAGATGTGCCTTATGATCTGCCCGGAAAACTGCATCAGCGGAACTGAGAAGAATACCTATAACAGTGATTTTAATTTTTGTAAAGGCTGCGGTTTATGCGCCTTTATCTGCCCGAAAAAAGATATTGAGATGGTAAAAGAGGAACAGAGGGAATGAGAGAGTTTTTAGAGGGTTCGAGGGCCGTAGGCGATATAGTAAAATTATGCAAGCCCGGAGTGATCTCGGCTTATCCGATAACTCCGCAGACGCATATCGTGGAAGAACTGGCGCAGATGGTAGCCGACGGAAGCCTGAAAGCGGAATTTATTAACGTAGAGTCTGAACATTCCGCGGCCTCCGCTGTGCTGGGAGGTTCTGCCGCCGGCGTGCGCGTATATACCGCTACCAGCTCTCAGGGGCTGTTTCTCATGGCAGAGGTAGTTTTTAACATCGCCGGGATGCGCCTGCCGGTGGTGATGACCTGCGCTAACCGAGCGATCAGCGCCCCGATTAATATCTGGAATGACCAGCAGGATTCGATATCCCTGCGCGATGCCGGATGGCTGCAGCTTTATGCCGAGAATATCCAGGAAGCGGTAGACTTGCATCTCATCGCTTATAAAATCGCCGAGAATAAATCAGTAATGCTTCCGGTAATGGTGTGCATGGATGGCTTTATCCTTACTCACGGTATAGAAACGGTAGATATGCCGGCTCAGGAGCAGGTAGATAAATTTCTTCCCCCTTATCAGCCGCTTTATAAACTTGACCCCGAGGACCCCCTTACTATGGGGCCGCTGGCTGATCCGGATTCCTATACCGAGGCGCGTTACGCCATCGAAGAAACTTTAAAGGACACCCTCGGATTGATCCCTAAGGTAAACGCGGAGTTCGCCGCTATCTTCGGCCGTGATTACGGCGGCGGGCTGATCGAAGAATATAAGACAAAAGACGCCGATAAAGTGGTTGTGGCTTTGGGTTCTGTCTGCGGCACGGTCAAGGAAGTAGTAGATGAATTCAGGGAAAAGGGCAAAAAGATCGGGCTGCTTAAGATTATCTCTTACCGGCCGTTCCCTGGCCAGGCGATTTATGAAGCATTAAAGAATGTCCCCAAGGTAGCGGTTTTAAACCGCGCGGTATCCCTAGGTTCTTACGCGCCGTTAACTTCCGAGATTAAAGCGGTATTTTTCGGCAAGACCAAACGGCCTAAGATAATCAGCAGTTTCATTGCCGGCCTTGGCGGGCGCGATATTACCAAAGAATCGGTAAAGGAGATTCTGCGGCTGCTTAACGGAAAAGAAAGGGTAGCCGAGTTTATAGATTTGAAACCCGAACTTTTGAGGGAGAGTTATTGATTCTGCTTCGCTGAATGATAATAACCATATGGTACGGCTTCGCAGAAATTTCTTCGGAGCCCTACCATCGTAGTAATTATAGAAGGGCGTAGAAGAATGGAGAGGCTTTTTAATCCCGGGCATACCGCCTGCGCAGGCTGCGGGCAGTCATTAGGGGCGAGATTAGTCATTGAAGCCGCAGGCCCCAATACTATTGTGGCAAATAATACCGGATGCCTCGAGGTCTTTTCCACGAAATTCCCTGAGAGCGCCTGGTCCGTACCGTGGATCCATTCGCTCTTTGAGAACTGCGCTGCAGTTGCTTCCGGAATTGAAGCGGCCCTAAAATACCTGGGTAAAAAAGAGGGCATAAACGTAATTGCCCAGGCAGGCGACGGAGGTACGGCGGATATTGGTTTACAGGCATTATCCGGGATGCTTGAGCGCGGGCATGATATTTTATATGTTTGTTATGATAATGAGGCATACATGAATACCGGAGTCCAGAGGAGCGGCTTAACGCCTTTCCATACCAACACCACTACCAGCCCGGCAGGTAAAGAGTCGCTGGGCAATGTCCGGCCTAAAAAACCGATGCCGGAGATTGCCAATGCCCACGGTATCCCCTATGTTGCCACCGCTTCCGTCGGGTTCGCGCAGGATTTACAACGCAAAGTAAAGAAAGCGCTGTCGATAAAAGGGCCTAAATATATCCAGGTACATGTGCCCTGCCCTCTGGGGTGGCGCCATGAATCCGGCCTTAGCGTAGAGATCGATAAGCTGGCGGTAGAAACCGGTTTATTCCCCTTAATTGAATACGAAAACGGTGTGCTTATAAACCGCAGGCAGATTAGAGGGGTGCCGGTTGCCGAATATTTAAAATTACAGGGCAGGTTCAAGCACCTGCTTAAAGACGAAGCGGCTATAAAACAGGTCCAGGAGATAGCCGATAATAATATAAAGAAGTATAGGTTAAAAGCCGAAACCGGCAGCGCCCAGGCATAACAAGGAGGGGACAGATGGGTAAACAGGCAAGGGCAATAGTGGATTTAAGCATCAAAGAGCTGGTAAAAGACTTGAACAAAGCATACTGCGACGAATGGCTGGCGTATTATCTTTACTGGTATATGGCGCAGACCGTTTCCGGCAAAGCATACGAAGACATGAAGGAATTCCTGGAGAAGATAGCAAAGGACGAGCTGGAACACGCTACGGAACTGGCAGACTTGATTACTAAGCTTGGCGATGTGCCGGTAGCTAACCCAATGGATTTAGAAAAGAATGCCAACGCCCCCTATATGATGCCGCCGAAAAATACCGCGGATATAAACCGGATCATCCGGATTGTTACCGAAGCCGAAGCAACTGCGATTGAAGTATATAACAAAATCGCCAAGAAGACTTTAGGCAAGGACCACAATACCTATCAGCTGGTATCGCATATCCTTTCCGAAGAGATCGACCACGAAGAGATGTTCGAGAATTTGATGGAACGGTAACGTTTAGTTCATAGTTGATAGCGCATAGTTCATAGCAGAAACATTTCACTATGAACTATGAACAAAGAACTAAGAACCACAATAAGGAGGATTTTCGATAATGGCGAAAGTAACCGTAGATGCGGCAACTTGCGTAGGTTGCGGTTTATGCGAACAATCCTGCCCAGAAGTTTTTGAGGTCCAGGGCGACGGCATTGCCCATGTAAAGGCGTCAAGCTGTGCTACTCATAACTTGCAGGAAGTCGCTGACCTCTGCCCGGTAACCGCGATTAAAGTAGCTTAATAAAGGCTGGATTTTTTCTCAAGGCCCTGAATAAATTCCGTAAAAGATTCTTGCTGTTTCTGCAGTAGAAGTTTCTGCCGCAATTCCTCTTTTTCAGCTGCAAACTTACTCTCTTCAGGGGTGGTTATGGATTTGGTGCGGATAATGAAGAAGCCGGCGGGCGTTTCGATTGTACCGCTGAAATCATTGCTCTTAAGTTTCTGCGCTGCCAGCCAGAAATCATCGGAAGCGCCGATCCCTTCTATATAACTGCCGAATTTAAAAGGCGCGGTAGCGCCGTATTTCAAGCCGCAGTCAGAGGCAGATTTGGAAAAATCAGCCGCTGACGGATTGTCCGCGTAATCCCGGCGCATTTTATCAAGGCAGCCTTGGGTTTTTTCTTTTGCCGCGGTAAGCGCCTTTTCCGAAGCCAGCGATGAGCCGGCCTGATCCCGGATAGCTTCAAATTCCGGGATAAAAGGCTCTTTTCTCTCTTTGAGTATCATAAGGTAGTATTTGTTATCTACGCGCAAAGGCTCAAGCATCTCCTGCGGCTTAAGACGGGCGATTTTTGCGGATACCAGCGGAGCCCATCCTACTCCGGGGATAGGGTCATTTAGTTTGAATAGCCCGGTCTCCCTGGGCTTAAGCTTTAAGCTCTCGGCCGCTTTCTCTAAACCGCCTCTTTTATTAAGGTAGGGGTAGACATCCTTTAATTTCTCCTCGGAATCCACGACTATATATTCCATGTTAAAAGAGAGGGGTTGTTTGAATTTTTGAGGATTTTTATTAAAATATTCCTTAACTTGCTGTTGGGAAGGGGTGATCTGCTTTTTAAATTCATCGATCAACCCGGCAATATAATATATGCTTATCTCTTGGTTAGCTTTAATGTATGCTTCCTTAAGCTCATCATCGCTTAGCTTTACCGGCGCGGTGACCTGTTCGTATAATTTAGCCAGAATAATATTCTGGCGCGTTTCTTCTTCAAATACGCGGGGTTGGGTGCGCAGGTTATACTGCAGAGATTGATTGTAAAGCTGGTTATCGAACTGCCCGTTGCGCATGAAGAAGGGGTATTTTTCTATGAGTGCGATTACTTCGCGATCGCTTGCCTTAATCGAGCGCCTTTTTGCCTCCTCTAGAAGTATCAGCCTCTGCCACGCCTGGGAAGGAAGGTCAAGGTATCCCTGCACTTCGTTAAAGTTTTCCCCGAACTGCATCAGGGCAAGGGAACGCACTGCCAGCATCGAATCTTTAAATTCGTCTAAAGGGATTTTCCTGCCATTGATCACTCCGGCATAGGGGTTTTCGCTGCGGCTGCGGAACGCCCCGCCGAAACCCCAGAAGACAAATGCCGGCACGATGATCAGGGCCAGGCCGATCCAGATCTTTTTAGCAGTTTTCTTATGGCGTAGTTGTTTGAGCATAAGTTTTATTATATCCGGAAACGTTAATAATGCAACATAAAACCTTGCTGCTTGCGCGGATTTTTGATATAATCCTTCTGTGATTATCTACGAAGAGGGAAGAGGATTTGAAGGATGTATCCGGCCTCCGTTTATTAAAGAGGCTCAAATAATGAAATTCGGCTGGCAGACAAGAAAAGAGAAGATTTTGCGGGGCGCGTTGATTTTACCTGCGGAAAAACTCAAAGGCATAAGGATGATGAATGAATTGGCTGATAAGGCATTGACTATAAGCCAGAAAATAGCGCGCCGTAAATTACGCGGCCTGATAATTTTGTTTGCCTTGTTTGCTTTACCTGCCTTATCCGCGTTTGCCGCGGACCCGCCCGCAGGGCAGGAGCCGGGCCCGCAGGCAGAGCGCTTTAAGGCCGATACCGAGCTTGAGAGGGAGCGTTTAGAAAAAAAGAAGCTTAAAGCCCCGGACATAGAAATAGAAGAAAAGAAAGAAGAAGCCCCGGTTGCCATAGGCCCCAAATTCCTGCTTAAAAGCGTTAAGATTACCGGCGCAACCGTTTTTACCCCCGAGCAACTTGGCCCCGCATACGCGCCTTTCCTTAATACCGAAGTCAGGTTCGCCCAGCTTGAAGAAATCACAGAAAAAATAAAGGCCGGATACAAGAAGAAGGGCTACCTTACCACCACGGCGGTCGTCCCCGAGCAGGATATACTCGCAGGCAACGTAGAAATCAGGGTAGTGGAAGGCAAAATGGGGGGGCTTTCTATTGAAGGCAACAAATGGTTTTCTTCTCCCTTAATAGAAAAATTCTTCCACTCAAAAAAAAATGAAATTCTGGATTTCAACATCCTCCAGCGCGATATCCTGCGCCTGAACAAAAACCCCGATTTAGAAGTAAAAACAGTCATCTCCGCAGGCAAAGAGCCCGAAACTTCCGAAGTTATTCTCAAAGTAAGCGAAAAATTTCCTCAACATATCGGAGCAACCGTTGACAACAAAGGATCGCGCCTTACCGGCAAATGGCGCCCCGCGTTTTACCTGCGCTCAAGCAACTTAACCGGCTCAGGGGATACTGTTTTTATAAATACCCTTTACACCGGCAACTCCTTCGGCGAGTCAATGAACTATAACCTTCCCATCGGCACCTATGGCACGAAATTTACCTTAGACGCCACCTATTATAAGATGCGCCTGGGCAAGGAATACAAGGCATTTGATATTACCGGCAAAACGCAGATATGCACCCCACGCTTTAGCTGGGAGCTGGCTTTAAGAGAGGATTTTGAGGCGTATTTAGACGCCGGTATGGATATTAAGAGCATCAAGAAGAAGACTGACGGGACAATTACCTCCAATGACCAGCTGCGTCTACCGTTCTTTGGGTTTGATTTTACAAAAGTGGATTCTCTCGGCGGGCAGACCTCGTTTTCGCCAAATTTTATTTTCAGCACCGAGCACTTCTGGGGCGCCTCTGATAAAAACCATCCCACTTCAAGCCGCGCCGGAACCGGCGGGTTTTTCTTTAAATACGAGCAGGGGGTTTCCCGTTTCCAGGCAATGCCCTGGCAAAGTTACCTTTCAGTGAGCTCGCAGTTTCAGGCGGCCTCGCATACGCTGCCTTCTTCGGAACAGATTCAGTTAGGCGGCGCTGATACTATCCGCGGCTATCCTGAAGGCGATTATCTGGCTGACTTAGGCGGCTATATGTCCTGCGACTGGGTATTTCCCAATCCGCTTATCCCGGCGGACTGGAAATTATCCGGCCAGCAGGCAGCGCTGCGCCAGCAGATTCAGCCGGCGATATTTTTTGACATCGGCGGCGGGGAACTTAAAAAAGTCAATTCCGGCGAGCGGCAGAAAAAATTCCTTGTCGGCATCGGCGGCGGCTTTAGGATACGGATGTTTAAATCCTTTCTTAAGCTTGACTGGGCAAAACGCTTAGGCGACCGGCAGACCGGCGGCTCCGGGCCGTCAACGTTTTATCTCACCTTTCAGTCCGAGATATAAAAATCCCAATTTCAAATACTACCAATACTACAAAATAAATCCCAATTTCCAAATCCCAATTACGTGGTCTAACGTGACTTATTTATAATCGCGCTAAGTATACTTATTAGCTCAAAGCATTCTTTTATATCATAAGAAATTTCTTTCTCTTCAATATATTTGCCGGAGATAATTCTAAGCCAATAGCGGGTTTCTTTCGCCTCTTTTCTTGCAATGCAAACCTTATTTATAAAATCCTTTTTAGTAAGAGTTCCGTCTGCTTCTTCAACGTTAGCTCCTATGGATGTCCCTGATTTGCTTAGCTGCCTGCTTATTACTTCGCAATAAGGTTTATTTGGCAATTTTTCTACTATCTCAAGGATCCTTTGTGCGAAGCGGAACGTCCTTTCTTTAATATCGTATCTTTCGCTCATATCAGTCCTCCTTTTGGATTTGGGATTTTGGATTTATTCTGGATTTGGTAGTATTTGGATTTTGGATTTTTCTTCCGTTATCCCCTCTATAATAGACGCACAATCCCCCGGAATCTAACTCACATTTTCCTTGTATTTTCCCAACTTCGTGCTATAACTGGACTTGTGAGAAGGTTAAGAGTCGCGATAGTAACGGGGGTGCTTTTCCTGCATTTCGTTTCGCCTTTATTCGGTTTGCCCGAAGGCGCGAATGTGGAGTCAGGAAATGTTTCTTTTGACCAGCCCGACGCAAATACCCTTAATATTACCGCCGCAGATAAATCCGTAATCAATTTCAATTCCTTTAATATCGCCCCAAACGAATCCGTCAACTTTATCCAGCCGTCGCCAAGCGCGTCTGTTTTAAGCCGCGTTACCGGCCCCGATGCCAGCTTAATTAACGGCTCACTCACTGCCAACGGCCTGCTTGCGCTTACCAATCCCCACGGGATAGATTTCGGGCCGCAGGCAAACGTCAGAGTCAATTCCTTAATCGCCTCCACCTTAGAGATCTCCACCAATAATTTTATCAACGGCAATTATATTTTTGAGCGCGAGGGAGCGCATTATGCCCGCATCTTAAACCAGGGCGTGATAGAAGGCGGAAGCATTGCCTTAATCGCAAGCGCGGTTTCCAATAAGGGTATCATTATTGCGCGCGCCGGCACAGTGCATTTGGCAAGCGGCGATAAGACCACAGTCACTTTTGACCGCCGCGGCCTGATTCAGGTGGAGATAAACCTTGAAACAAGCGCAAAAGTAATTGATTCTAATGGCGTTAGCGTAAAAGACGCGGTTGAGAATTCCGGCACTATTGAAGCGGCGCAGGTCTATATGAGCGCAAAGACCGCGTCGGAGATCTTTGAGAACGCAGTAAACCAAACCGGCATAGTAAAGGCAACCGGCTTGGTGGAAGAAAACGGCGTAATCAAGATTCGCGCCAATGGCAATGTTCAGGTTTCAGGATCGG
>CAYNRN010000026.1:0-15540 GCA_964399915.1 uncultured Planctomycetales bacterium | reverse complement strand
ATTTGCTGCGGTTCGCCTTCGCGCATGATCCCGTTATCTATAAAATAGGTCTTTAATCTTTCGCCTAATGCCTTGTGCCCGAGCATTGTCACTGCGGAGGAATCCACTCCCCCGGAAAGCGCATTAATCGCAGTGCCTTTACCTACGATACGCGCGATCTCTTCCGATTTTTCTTTGATGAATTGCTTTGTATCAAGCTCGCTTGCAGTGATCTCTTTTACCTGAGGCATCTTACCCTCCTTTTAGTTTCAGGCGCCTACCTTCTGCGCCTTCTGCTCCTTTAATAATTGATGATATTCCTGTAAAGACTTCGGCAACTCCTCCTTCTTCGCTGATTCTATCCCGTCTACCGTTGCCCGCGCGGCGGCCATAGTCGTAACATAGGGTATCTTGTATTGGATAGCAAGCGTGCGGATGTAGCTATCGTCGTAAACGCTCATCCTGCCGACGGGAGTATTAATAATCAGCTGGATCTCCTTGTTCTTTATCCCATCGGCGATATTAGGGCGGCCTTCGTGCACTTTTTTGATCAACTCCGTATCTACCCCTTTTTCTTTCAGGAAGCGGTGCGTGTTCTCCGTAGCAAGGATCTTAAACCCGAGCTGTTTCAGGCGCGAACCTATGGCAAAGAGATCCTTTTTATCTTTATCCGCGACTGTTACCAGGACATTGCCATTTCTGGGCAGTTTGGTGCCTGCGGATTCCTGGGCCTTAAAAAAGGCGATGCCGAAATCACTGCCTATACCCATCACCTCTCCGGTGGCGCGCATCTCAGGCCCCAGCACCGGATCTACTTCCGGAAACATATTAAAAGGAAAAACCGCTTCCTTTACCGTGACATAAGGAAGCTTATGACGGACTAAGTGAGGAAAATCCGATAATTTTTTGCCGAGCATCAGCAGTGTGGCAATACGCGCTAAGGGGATACCCGTAGTCTTTGAGACTACCGGCACTGTACGCGAGGCGCGCGGATTTGCCTCAAGGATATAAACTAAATCGTTGCAGATAGCAAACTGGATATTGATTACGCCTACAACTTTTAACTCCCGGGCGATCGCCTTTGTCCACTCCTCAATCACCTTCAGATGCTCCTGCTTGATGCTGCGCGGGGGGATCATACAGGCGGAATCTCCGGAGTGAATGCCCGCATGTTCGATATGCTCCATTACCGCGGCGACAAAGACATCTTCTCCGTCGGATAGCGCGTCTACTTCGCACTCCAGGGCGTTTTCAAGAAAACGGTCGATCAACATCGGGTATTCGGGGCTGACCTGTATCGCCTCTTTAGCGTATTTAGTGAGCATCCCTTGATCGTAAATTACTTCCATTCCGCGGCCGCCGAGCACAAATGAAGGCCTGACCATCACAGGATAGCCAATTTTTTCGGCGATTTTCATTGCTTCCTCAAGCGAAAAAGCCGTGCCTCCCTCGGTTTGGCGGATCCCCAGCTGGATCATCTTCTGCCTGAACATCTCCCTGTCTTCGGCAAAGGCAATGCTTCTGGTACTTGTACCTAAGATTTTCATTCCGTTTGCTTCCAGCTCTGCCGAGATATTCAGCGGGGTCTGCCCTCCGAACTGCACAATCGCGCCAAATGGCTTCTCCTTCTCCCAGATCGTTAAAACATCCTCCACGGTCAGGGGTTCAAAATAAAGTTTATCCGAAGTGTCATAATCAGTCGAGACTGTTTCGGGATTGCAATTGATCATAATCGTTTCAAAACCTTCATCGCGCAAGGCAAAAGCCGCGTGCACGCAGGTATAATCAAATTCTATGCCCTGGCCGATGCGGTTAGGCCCGCCGCCTAAGATCAGGACCTTCTTTTTTGACGATACGGGGACTAAGTCTTTACCCGGAGAATATGTGGAATAATAATAGGCTGCGTTTTCCACGCCGCTTACCGGCACCGGCTCAAACCTGGCATTCCCTACGGCTTTCTTCCTGCGGCTGCGTACTTCTGATTCTTTTACCTGAAATATCTTTGCCAGGTACCTGTCAGCAAAACCCCGCTCCTTAGCTCTTCTTAAATCCACGTCCGAAAGCTTCTTCCATCCCTGCGCAAGCATCCTGTTTTCAAACTCTACCAGCTCTTTCATTTCGCTGATAAACCACTTACCTATATGGGTAATCTCGTGGAGCTCTTCAACGCTGGCACCTTTACGCAGCGCCTCATAGATTAAAAAGACCCGTTCGCTGGTAGGAAAAGCAAGCCTGGCTTTTAACTCTTCTAAAGACAAACTGTTAAAATCTTTGGCAAAACCTAATCCATAGCGTCCGATTTCAAGTGAACGGATAGATTTCTGAAACGCCTCTTTAAATGATCTGGCGATACTCATCACCTCGCCTACTGCCTTCATCTGCGTACCAAGCACGTCTTTTGCCTGGCGGAATTTCTCAAATGCCCAGCGCGCGAATTTAATTACTACGTATTCGCCCCAGGGTTCGTATTTCTCAAGCGTTCCTTTCCTCCAATAAGGTATCTCATCAAGCGTGAGCCCGGCTGCCAGTTTCGTGGAAACACGCGCAATAGGAAATCCGGTTGCCTTAGAAGCCAGAGCCGATGAGCGGGAGGTACGCGGGTTAATCTCTATTGCCACCAGCCGGTCATCCTCTAAGTTATGTGCAAACTGGATATTCGTGCCGCCGACAACTCCGATTGCCTCAACTATTCTGTAGGAAAGTTCCTGCATCCTCTTCTGGAGCTTTTCCGGGACCGTAAGCATCGGAGCGACGCAGAAACTGTCTCCGGTATGCACACCCATGGCGTCTATATTCTCTATAAAACAGACTGTGATCTTCTGATTCTTTTCGTCGCGCACCACTTCCAGCTCTAACTCCTCCCAGCCGATCACCGCTTCTTCAATTAATACCTGGTGGATCAGGCTTGCGTTGATTCCGCGCCTTGAGAGCGTGCGCAATTCTTCGCTGTTATAAGCGATCCCGCCTCCGGTCCCGCCTAAGGTATATGCCGGCCGCACTACTACCGGGTACCCCAGGCCTCTGGCTACCTGCAATGCCGCTTCTTCTGAAAGGCAGATCTCTGATCGCGGGACAGGAATATCCAGTTTCTTCATCGTGTCCTTAAACGCCTCACGATCCTCTCCGCGCTCAATAGCTTCAGCTTTGACTCCGATAATTTTTACATTATATTTATCTAAAACCCCAGCCTTATGCAACGCGGAAGCCAGATTCAACCCGGTCTGTCCTCCCAGGTTCGGCAGTAGCCCGTCCGGGCGCTCTTTGGCAATAATCTTCTCAAGGCTTTCTACGGTCAACGGCTCAATATAAGTCCTGTCGGCGGTACCCGGATCAGTCATGATCGTAGCTGGGTTTGAATTTACCAAAACGATTTCATAGCCCTCTTCGCGCAATGCCTTGCAGGCCTGTGTGCCGGAATAATCAAATTCGCACGCCTGGCCGATAATAATCGGCCCGGAACCGATGATCAGCACCTTCTTAATCTCTTTTCTTCTCGGCATTATACTTCTCCTTGTGATTAAAATTTAGGCAGGCCATGATAAAAAAAGAAGCAACCCTGTCTAGATAAATTAAGGATGCATCTCTGCTGCTTGGCGCTCTTCTATTGCCTTCTGCTGCTCGATCTGCTGATTAAGATACTCTCCTTCTTCCTCAACCTGCTCCTGATTTATCTTTCCCTGCTCTTTTAAATCCCTGTCCAGATACTGCTGCTCTTCTTCCCTCTGCTGTCGCTCGATTCCTTCCTGTTCTGCTATCTGGCGGTTTACCAGAGTGCCCTCCTCCTCAACCTGCTGCTCCCTTTGCCGCGCCTGCGCCTGCTGGACATTGCGCAGCTGCTCACCCTCCTCCTGTATCTGCTGCCTTCTGATCTGCTCAAGACGGCTGTTTTCTGCCAATAATAGCTGCTGCCTGCCATAAGATAAAATTATCGCCAGCGCCACCAGCGCTATAAAACCTGCCAGCTTTAAAAACCTCCTGCCTGTCATTTATCCCCCCTTGCGTTATTTTAAACCGGACTTATATTCCACTTCCCTCAGGTACAAGTCGCTTCCCCAGCCGATCAGTTTATTGTCTCTAAATACCATCGGGGTCAGGTCATCGTCATCCCAATCCCAGAGATCGCAATCGGTGCGGTAATACCAGACATCTACTTCGCTGCCGCCGATAGTGTATTTTTCGTTTTTCACCGGTTTGCCCATTGCCTTCATTATATCTTCCTTTGGCTGGCCGATATTAAACAACAGCATCATTTCGTTATTTTTCTTGGCGGTCTTAGCACAGGCGCATCCTCCGCACAAGAGCAGAACCGCACAAAACAACAATACCTTTTTCATCCCTTCCTCCTCTTTTTTGTGTTAACCTGCTGCGCGATTTCATAAAGTACCCCTGAGGCTATATCATCCTTCGCTAAAAAATATTTCTTTGCGGTAACCGTAATTTCAGTCAGGTCTTTTGAGCGGGGTTTTAACTTTATCACCACGCCTGCCCCCTGTATCCGCGCCTGTATCTGATAGTGGCCCTTATCCTGCCTTTCCACCGCACCCAAGCTCTGCGCTATCTTAAGGCTTATATCGAAAAGCTCGTCGGCGCCGGAGGTAAGCGTATGCTCAACCTTGCCTCTGCCCATATCATTTATCACCGCCACAAAGGGGATCGCCACCGGCCCTGCCAGGAGCATTGAAATCCCCACTATTTTGGCGTCGCGGATACCGGCATTCTTCAGCGACTCAACGACCAGCAATGTCATCAAATCGTTAAAGCCGTTTATATTGCGGTAGGCTTTATCCAGATTGAGGTAGTGGCCTTTTACCGCCGGCTTTTTGCCGCGGCAATCTTTCTCTACTACCAGCAGGATCTTCAAATTCAGGTTGTCCACGTGCATGGGCAAAACCGGTCCTGACATGATCTTTAAGGCGTCTACATTCATCTTGCCTTGTTTATCTTTTTCAAAGAGCAGTTCTTTTAAATAGATATCCGCGCGGCTGATCTCCAGGCGGCCTTTGGCAAGCGCAAGCCGGTCAAATTTTACCGAGATCTTCGGCAGGTCAAGCAGGGTATCATTGCTGAAACCCGATGGGTTCTGGATCTTCAGCCCATCGATATTCAGGCGGCCCAGGGCCAGGACTAGGTCAAACTTATGCATGGTCAGCTTTGCCCCCACGATCTTACTCAGGATTGCCTCTGTCAAAACTTCAAAGACTTCGTCCCTGACAGAGAGAAATACAAACAACCCCGTGATGATGATCAGGGCGCATATCAGCAATTTCCTGCTTTTCCTAAGCGCTCTGCGTTTTTTGGGCATGGCTTAAATCATAGCTGATTTTTGGCAAACTGGCAATAGAGACATTCTGCGCCGTGCGCGGGGATCGGCCCGTCTAGAACCTTCCTTGCTGCCGACAGGATTGCCTCTACCCAGGAAGTATCCCCTTGCAAAGGCTCAAGAGACAGGTCAAAGGAAAGTTTTCCCGCGGCAAACCCGCCTGCCTTATTCACCTTGGCAAAGAGAAAATATCCGGTTTTGGCAACTTTAAAATTATTTCTCAGCAACAGCCACTGATACACCTCCATCTGCCGCTTATAAGCAGGGTAGATCTGGTAATTATTGGCTCCGGTGGCTTTATAATCAACCACGATCAATTCTTGCTGCGGATTTACCCAGACATCGTCAATTGCGCCAAAGACAAGGAAATCCGTCGGTTTATGCTCGAATTGGATGCCGGTAAAATTGTTCCGCCAGGCATCGATCTGGCCGCATTTATAGGGAACCGCGTCTATATTATATTTGCTGATCAGGTAATGGGCAATGCCGTCCTGCCGGCAGACATCGAATTCTTTTTTCAGCAGGGAGTCTATCGCGGAGTTAATGGTGTAAGGCGCAGGGGGCGGGCGCTTCAGGCCTTTTTTCATATCCAGCCAGAAGCAACGCGGGCAATCCAGGAATAATTCGATTTTTGAGCGGGATAATTTTGTCACTTATTCAGGCGTTTTGTCATTCTTAGCGATTTATTATTATACCACTGTTATTAAATTAGCCAAATAAAATCGGTTATTCGTACCTGAGGGCTTCGATGGGGTCAAGACGGGAGGCCTGCTTGGCAGGCCAGAGTCCGAAGACAACTCCGACGGTGACGGAGAATGCGGTAGCAAGGATGATCGAGGCAAGCGACACCTTAGCCGCCCATCCGGCAACCAGCGTAATCAGCAATGCCGCGCCTCCTCCCAGGGCAATCCCTGCCATTCCTCCGATAGACGCCATCATCACTGATTCAATCAGGAACTGAATCATGATATCCGCGTTATTCGCTCCGATTGCCTTGCGCAAGCCGATTTCGCGCGTACGCTCAGTCACTGACACCAGCATGATGTTCATAATCCCGATGCCGCCGACTAAAAGCGAGATTGCCGCGATTGCCCCTAAAAGCAGGGACATGGTCTTGGTAGTAGTTTCCAGCGCCTTTCTGATATCTGCCATGTTATGGATGGCAAAAGAATCTTCGTCTTCAGGGCGCAGGCGGTGCTCCTTGATAATCACCTGCTTTATCTCTTCCATCAGCGGTTCAAGCGTCTTTTGATCCTTGCCTTCTACATAAAGCAGGTCAATATAGTCTTTGCCGAGCAGCCGGTACATCGCGGTAGTTACCGGCACTAAAACCGTGTCATCCTGGTCCTGGAAACCGCCTGAGCCCTTAGAGCGCAGGACGCCGATGATCTTAAAATTAATCTGGTTGATTTTTATCGTCTCGCCGACCGGGTTATCATCCCCGAAAAGTTCCCGCGCCACGGTTGTGCCGATTACCGCTACTTTATCGCGCATCTTTAATTCCGAGTCGCTAAAAAACCTCCCTACAGCCGGTATTGAATTACGCATTCCGGCATACGCCACATCCACGCCTTCTACCTGTGAATTCCAGTTTTTATTGAGATAGACTAGCTGCGCCCTGCCCCTTACCGAACTGCTCACCTCTCTTACTTCGGGTAATTTACTGATTTCTTTGGCATCTTCAAAATTCAGCCGGGTAACCGAGCCGGTTTCCAGCGCTACTCCGTGCACGCGCGATGAGCCGGGCCGAACGATTAAAAGATTTGAACCTAATGCTGACAGCTGCTCTTTGATCACTGCGTTAGCTCCCGAGCCAAGGGCAAGCATGGCGATGACCGCGGCCACTCCGATTAAAATACCTAAAATGGATAATAGAGAGCGCATCTTATGCGCCAGCATTGCCAGGCCGGCTTCCCTTACGTAATCCAGGAATTTGGCTTTACCGATGCGCCGGGTATGGCCGTGCAGAAAACCGTTTACCGGGCAGATATTTTCTTTTTGCCCGGCTGCCTTAGCGCCTGAGGCCTGATCAGAGATAATCTTTCCGTCGCGCATGGTGATAATCCGCTTTGCCTGTTCGGCAATCTCCTTTTCGTGGGTAACTACGACTACGGTCTTACCCTGCCTGTTCAGCTCTTTAAGGATGGCGAGGATCTCCTCCTTGCTTTTAGAATCCAGATTCCCTGTGGGTTCATCGGCAAGGATAATCGGCGGGTCGTTTACCAGCGCCCGGGCAATTGCCACCCGCTGCTGCTGGCCTCCGGAAAGCTCATTGGGCTTGTGGGTGATCCTGTCAAAGAGACCGACCAGCTTAACCTTTTCTATTGCTGCTTCCTTTAAATGCCTTTTACCGGCATAGATCAAAGGCAGCTGCGCATTTTCCAAGGCGCTCATCCGCGGCAGGAGGTGAAACTGCTGAAAGATAAAGCCGACTAAGTTATTGCGGATCACTGCCAGCTCATCGTCGGATAAACCGGTCATGTCCTTGCCTTCGAATACATAAGCCCCCTGATCCGGCCGGTCGAGAAACCCCAAAACATGCATCAGCGTGGATTTACCCGAGCCTGAAGGCCCCATAATCGCCAGGAATTCTCCCGCGCAGACCTTCAAAGAAACATCCTGCAGGGCCTTTACTTCAACTTTGCCCATCTGATAGGTTTTAGAGATATTTTTAACTTCAATCATGCTATTTTTTCTGCTGCTGCCTTCTTCTAAAGGGCATCAGCGGGCTGCTTGTTGAATCAGCTACCGGCAAAGTGTATTTTTTGCTTTTGACGATTACAGTATCATTCGCACTTAATCCGGAAAGCACCTCCGTATTTTTGTCGTCGGAAAGCCCGGTGGTGATCTTCTGCTTAAGCGGCTCGCTGCCGTTAGCCTGTTTCAAAGATACAAATGCCTCGCCCTTTTCCCTGGTAACTGCTTCCAGGGGGATAAGCAGGGAATTGTTCTTGCTCTCTTCAATAAAGTTCACTGTGGCATTCATCCCTGAGCGGAAGAATTCCGGGAGAGCTTCCGGCAAGAGGTCGACTTCGTATATCGTGACGTTATTTACGGTCTGGGATTCATAATAGATGTGATCTACCTTTGCCTTGATCTTATCGTCGGGATAGGCATCAAGGATAATGATCGCATCCTGAGCCAGCTTTATCTTTCCGATATCAGTCTCATCCACCTCTGCCCTGACAATCAGCGTATCCGATAAAACTACTACCGCCTCCGACGTGGTCACGGTTTGTCCTGCCTGGGTCTTTGCCACGATCACCTCGGCGTTGATCGGCGAAACCAGCGGGATCGCCTTATAGACCTCCTGCCAGTATTTAAAGGTCTCTTCTCCCTTGCCGCGCGCGGCATCTAAGAGCGCTGCCCGCTCAGTTGAGCTCATCATGGCAAGCTTTTGACCCACCACAACCCGCTCACCCTCTTTTACCAGCACCTCTTCGATTCTGCCGTTAACCGGCGGCTTCACCTGCAGGCGGTTTTGCGGTAAGACTGTGCCGGTTGAGGAAATTATGCTCTCTACTGTGCCTGAGGTTGGCGTGACCTCGGTAATAATTTCTCCGTTTGTCGCAGGAGCTTTTGACTTAAAGAAGAAAAATAAGGCTGCTAAAGCTGCAATCAGAATTATTCCCGTGATGATTTTATTTTTATTGCGCATATTCTAACACCTCTCCTTTCGCCTTTGTCCATTCTGCTTCGGCAAGCAGGGCGTTTGCCTGCACGTCCAGATACCCGCGCTTGGCATTGACTAAATTATCCTGAATAATGATCCAGTTATCAAAAGTTATAAAGCCTATCGCGTACTGCGCCTCGGAGATCTTAGCGCGCTCTTGGGAGGCATCCAGCACCTTGCGCTGTACCCCTACTGATTCTATCGAATCCTGAAGCAGCGCCCAGCTCTTTTCAAGCTCAACTGCTGCCGCATCGCGCACGCTGCGTTCGTTAGCCGCTGCCTGATCGTAAATCGCCTTTGCCTGTTTTACCTGCGCCGCCCTTAAACCGCCTTCAAATATAGGAAGTGTCAGGCTCCCTCCCAGATTCCACCCCTTTTGTTCCGGAGGCCAGGTAGCTCCGGTTTTGTCTATGCCTGTTGAGCCGGTGATCTTGGGAGCATAGTTGCCATAGGCAGCGCTGATCGCAAAAGCAGCGGAGTTGAGCTCTGCTGCTGCCTTTAGTACTTCAGGTTTTGATTTGACTAGCCTGTCAAAATCCGGCTTCTCTTTTGCGGTATCTGTGACGATAAAATCTCCGGCTGCTTTAACCGGGGTATAATCTTTACGCCCCATCTCTTTAAGCAGCTGGCGCTGAATATATTCAAGGTCTCGCTTGCTTTCCGAGAGCTTGTATTCTGCTCCGGCAAGGTCTGCCTCGGCAGTAAGCAAAGAGCCTTTATGCTCAAGCCCGCTTGTATAGCGTAAGGTCACCCGGATCAGGTTATCCCTTCTGATCTTTACGATCTCCTGGTTGACCCCGACCATCTCCTGCGCTTTAAGCAGGTTAACAAAGGCAGTGCGTAAGTTAAAACGCACGTCGGTAGAGGCAAAGCGGTAATTCTGCTGCGCGGCTTTGATATCTTCTTTAGCGCCCCTGACTTCATTGATAGTTTTCAGTCCGTCAAAGATCAGCTGTTCTGCGCTTACGCCGTAGGAAAAAGAATTTTTGGTGGTAGTAGTTTTTGTGCGGGCGGCTGATAACTCGGAATCTACCTGCGGGTAAAGAGCGCTTGCGGCAATACCCTTAGCTGCTTCCTGCTTGGTAACGCCCTTTTCAGCGTAGATCAGGTCAGGGTTATTCTTCTGCGCTTCGGCAACGCAGGCAATCCAGGTGAGAGTCTCCTCTGCCCGCGCCTGTTTAAAGAACGCGGATAAAAATAAGACGATTAAAAGAAAGCGTTTAATCCTCATTGTTTAGCGTGCTGAAGCCTTTTTGATTTTAGCTAATATCTCGCTGGTGTGCTCGAGGAATCGGGTAAAGTGCTCTGCCGGGATAAAGGCAATCGGGCCGTCGGCCTTGCCAAAGACCACGAGCTTATCTCCGCTTTTTAAGCGGAACTGCTTCCTTGCCTGCACCGGAATCACCACCTGCCCCCGGTCCCCTACTGTCACTGTTCCGAACATCTTGGGCATATCCATTTTTGCTGCCTCCTTCTTAGCTTTAGGCCAATATAGGGAAAGTATGATTTACATGATATATATAACATATCACACTTATTTTGTCAAGAAAAAAGCCCGAAACTTTCGTTGCGGGCTTTTCTAATTAAAACTATCTCTCTTTCCCTACTTCGATTCCTTTAATGCCTTGGCCATTTGGGCAAATTCAGTCGGCACCAGGATAATCAGGCTGTTCTGTTCGGCACCGATCTCCTGCCAGGTCTGCAGCTGCCTTAAAATCAGCGCATTAGGGCTTTCCGCGATGATCTTAGCTGCCTCGGTGAATTTCCTGCTTGCTTCTTCTTCTGCCGCAGCCTTGACCAGGCGCGAGCGCTTTTCCCGGATTGCCTCTGCTTCTTTTGCCATAGCGCGCTTCATATTATCGGGGATCTCAATATTCTTGATTTCCGCGCTGACGATATTGATCCCCCATTCATCCGTCGGACCCTGAAGAGCGGCTAAAACCTCCTTGCTGATCTGATCCTTGTTAGACAATAACATGTCTAAATCATATTTACCCATCACGTCTCTTAATTTTGACTGCGCAAGAAGCGTGGAGGCCAGGGCGAAATTTTCCACCGCGACGATTGATTTTACCGCGTCAAAAATCTTGTAATAGATGACGGCATCGATTTTAACCGGCACCGAATCTTTGGTCATTACTTCCTGCGGAAGCACGTCCATGGTGCGGATACGCATATCCACATAACGCACGTATTCTAAAGCCGGGATGATTACGTTTAATCCCGGATTAATCTCTCTTACGTATCTTCCCAGGCGAAAGACCACGCCTTTCTGCCACTGGGAGACAATTCTAAGGCCGAGTATAACTATTACCGCTATTACAAATAATAAAAGACCAGTCAACGACATGCTCTCCTCCTTTTTTTAACAAACTATTGACCTACTTAACGTGGCTTTGCAGGTACATGCTGTAGGAAGTACCCTTGATCACAACCGGCAGACGTTCTTTATCGTCGCTTATCCAGATTTCAAACTGATCCGGCTGGCTGGAGAAGTGGTACGCCTTCACCATCTTACCCTGCACCTTGACCTCTTCTATCTTATCAAACTTAACTGTAAACTCTTCCGGAACGCGTACCTTTACACTCCAGCCGATATTCAGGTTCTTTTTCTCGCGCAGGACAAAGGGGAGCAGGATTGCGTTGTGATACGGCCCGTCGGATTTGAATTTATATTCGTTGGTGAGTTTGCCTTTGATATAGCGGCGGTTTACCTGGGCATTATGCCTGGGGTCATATTCTTCAACAATGTATTCTTCGGAAAGCGGCCAGTGAATATAACGCTCTACTCTAATGGGGAGTTCCGTTTTGGGGTCAGCGTAGATCTTCTCAAGGTCGCTGAATCCGGGGACTTTGGTCCGGAAGGTGACCAGCCAGAATTCTTCGCCCTGATAGTCTACAATGCCCAAATCATTATATTCGGCGCTGCCCACCGGGCTGATGGCATAAATTATCTTTTCGCCTTTGCGCATCTCGGCAGAAGCTGTTGGGGTAAAGAACAAAAGCGCAGTTAAGAATATGGTTAATGCCTTCATCCCTTGATATCCTTATATTTACTTTTCAAAGCGGATGATCTTGCCGGTCATCTTTTTGGTAACTGCCTTATTAAAGTCAAAGCCGTAGGTATGCTCAACCAGCACGCCTTCGTTCCTTACGCGGTAAGTCTTGTCTTTGGTCTCTAATATAATCGCCTGTCCGCCCAGTTCGGCTGCCTCTTCCCTCATGCGCTTTTTCATACTTTCCCTTATAGAGAGGGTCTCGCCTTCTGCCCGGATCTCTCCGATTATTGTATATTTTCCTTCAGGCGCCTTTTCCAGTATCTTTACATCTTCGGGCTTAGTAGGCGGATAATGCTTACTTTCATCCGATTTTATAACATCAAAGCTCGCGCAGCCAAATAAAAACAAACACAGCACCGCAACCGCGATCTTCTTCATCTTGCCTCCTCCTGTTATAAAGATGCCCTCCCCCGGGACATTATAAAAATCTCTCCCACTGCAACAGTGATTAACACCCCGAGCCAGACTTTAAACTAGAGGCCGACATTCGGGAAAAACATATGGCCGATAATCTCGGCAATCGCGATATACATTGCCGGCAGCCAGATCGGCAAGGCAATCCAGTAATACCGGATAGTGCGCGCCGCCCATTTCTTGCCCAGCCCCCGTTTTATCCAGACGTAAATCCCGCCCTGCTGGGGATAAGTAGAGCCAAGTTTAGCGGCAACCAAGCCAAGGGGAAAGAAAAAGCCGATAGTGCAGATCAGCCACCATGAGATTGCCGACGGGCCGTATCACAACGCAATCCTGCCCCCTTAAGATTAGGGCTTCTTAGCAGCAACCCGCCCGGGCTCTTTAACTTCGCCGGGCGGGGCACTCTGCGTTTCTACCGGAGATTAAATTAACGGCCTTCGTTCTTGCGCTTTGAATAACACTCTTTGCAATATATCGGGCGATCGTCCCTGGGCTTAAACGGGACTTCGCACTCTTTTTTACACTCTGAACAAACCGCCTTATGCATTTCCCGCGGCCCGCCGAATCCACCACCTTGATACGCCATCTTTCCTCCCTCGTAATAGCGGATACCTGCCTATCCAATGAGGCCGGTTGTCTCTCCGCTAAAAATTCAGCTTTGAACCGTATTTATATCGGGTGCCTGTCCGGGCTCGGGCGCGGCTTCCGCCGCCTTCTTTTCCAGCTTCTTCTGCCTCTTTTCCTCAGCCTTTTTTTTCTTGGACAGCTCTCTCTGGTACTTTTTATATGAATAATTATCTCTACCCACTATTTCCCCTTAACTTTACGCAATCAATTGCGGAATTTATTGCGCCTGTGATTTTGATACCGCCTCTGGTAGTGCCTCTGAGGAAGCGCGCGCCCGGGTTCAACAAATTCCTCCGGCGGGATCTCCGGGTGTTTTGACAAAGGCAGCGTGGACCTGATGATCCGCTCAATATCCCTGACATCGCTGCGCTGCTCAGGGGTAGCAAAAGAAATCGCATGCCCCCTGCTTCCTGCGCGGGCTGTGCGTCCGATGCGGTGCACGTAGTTTTCCGCGTCTTCCGGAAGGTCGTAATTGACTACCAGCTCTATGCCGGTTACGTCAATGCCGCGCGCCGCAATATCAGTTGCCACCAGCACCTTATACCTGCCTGATTTAAAACCGTCCAGCGCCTGACGGCGCTGCGAAAGGCTGCGGTTAGAATGCATCTCTGCGGCGGTGTAGCCCATGTTGCGAATCGCTTGCATGATCTTATGCGCGTTATGCTTGGTGCGGGAAAAAAGAAGCACCGAACCGTGGTATTGCGCCAGTATTTTGCCTAAAAGCTTAGGCTTGGTTTCTTTTTTGACGATGAATAATTCCTGGGTTACCAATTCTACCGTAGTGCCTGAAGGCGCGATCTCAATTGAAACCGGCAGCTTCATAAACTTAGCGGCGATCTCCATGATCTCTTTGGGGATAGTCGCTGAAAAGAGCATGGTCTGCCTTTCTCTCGGGATAGCACGCAGGATCTTGGTGATCTGCGGCTCAAATCCCATATCCAGCATGCGGTCAGCCTCATCCAGCACCAGCATGCTTACGGTCTCAGGCACAAAATTCCACTGGCTGATATGGTCCAGCAGCCTGCCGGGAGTAGCAATCACGATCCGCGGCAGCTTATGCAGGGCCTGGGTCTGACTGAACATCGGTGCGCCCCCGATAATACAGGCAGTCTTCATACCGAATGCACCTGCCAGATCCTCAAAAGCCTCGTTAATCTGGATAGCTAATTCGCGCGTAGGCGCAAGGATCAGACCCACTCCCTTTTTCTGCGCCAACCGCTGCACCATAGGAATTGCAAAGGCATGGGTTTTGCCGGTCCCGGTCTGGGCAACGCCGATGACATCTTTTCCTCCAATAGCCAGGGGAATCGCCTTAAACTGAATCGGCGTAGGGACCTTAAACTTTATGCGCGCAAGGATCTCCAGGATCTTAGGGGCAATCCCCATCCCGAAAAAGCTTCTTTCCGGCTGGACGGTTGTATGCCCGGCGTTATTCATATTCGTGGATTTAGACGTCATTTTTCCTCAACGTAGATTTCCTTTATCATACCGCAAATTATTGATAAAAGAAACCGAAAAAACTGCCTTCCCCCCTCCACTTAATGCTTTCGCCCGCGGAGCTTAATTTAAGGACAGGCCGGCGCGGATTTTTTGGGAAAATTCAGGGTCTTTATCTGCTGCCTCGGCTATGGCGTTTATCTTTGCCTTGGCGCGCAATTCCTCAAAGGGGAGTTCATCGCCGTAAAACCAGCCCTGGTTGTAAGACCTTAAGTCAATATCGCCGGTAAAAATATGCTGTTTCCAAAAAGGGATAACCATGATCCCGGCTTCTTTTGTGTGCCTGACCAGCGTGTTGGTGCAGCTGTGCGTAAGGGTATTGTAAAACTCAGGGGATTTATAAAGTTGGTTGGTTTTATTGAGCATGCTGACTAAAAGTTTTCTGATATCTTCCCGGCTCATCCTCACCCGGTAAATATAGACCTCTTCATTGCGGTAATTGGTCCTCGCTCGCACCAGGTCCCTCTCATCACCCCAGATATAGATCAGCTCATACCGCTTGAATATCCCTGCCCAGAGGTCATAGCTTTCGCCCAGTTCCGGCCTGAACTCAACTGATACCGCAAGGTATCTGCCGTCGGTGAAGCCGAAACTTAAAAAAACATGCGCTACGCTTTTCGGGCCCCAGAAATTGATAAAGGCATCCAATGTCCTGACTGAATCAAGGCCATAGGCCCTTGGCTCATAGCGGATGTCAAAATCATCTTTAGTGCGGTAATCATCATTGCGCACATCGTATATAGCGGCTTGAGATCCGTCAAACACCACATACGCCGGCTTAAGATACGCCGGGTAAACAGCGTTGATCCTCGGTTTTATGGAGAGGTAAAACAGCGCCATGATTACAAATCCTGCCAGGCTGATCACCAGCCGCAGGTTTTTGCGGCGCCCGGAAAGGACAAAGGAAAAAATTATAACCAGATAAGCTAAGGCAAGGCAGAAACGCAGGTTTTTGGCAAGCGCGGGGGCAA
>CAYNRN010000025.1:0-15601 GCA_964399915.1 uncultured Planctomycetales bacterium | reverse complement strand
TGTATAATTTTAGCGGCAGGCAAGGGTACGCGGATGAAGTCGGCGACCCCGAAAGCCCTGCATAGGATCTGCGGCAGGCCGATGCTGGATTATGTTTTGGATTTAGCCGCTCAACTTAAGGTTACCAACAGCGCTGTGGTATTAGGGCATGGCTGTCAGCAGGTAAAAAAAATCTTGTCACCCCGGGTAAACAACGCCCTGCAGAAGCGGCTCCTCGGTACGGCAGACGCGGTAAAGACAGGCCTGGCAAAGTTAAAAATCAAAAGCAATGACGTGCTGATACTTTACGCCGATATCCCGCTTTTAAAAAAGGAGAGCCTGGATAAGCTTATCGAGGCGCACCTGCGCAATGACTGCGCAGCCACAATTCTCACCGCAGAACTTAAAAACCCCGCCGGTTACGGCCGTATCCGCAGGGATAGATATTCGGCCATCTGCGCTATCATTGAAGATAAGGATGGCGATGAGTTCGTAAAGCAGATCAAGGAAATAAACACCGGCATAATCTGTTTTAAGCGAGATAAGCTTGCCGCCGCACTTAAGTCGGTGCGCATGAATAGCCGTAAGAAGGAATTTTATCTCACCGATGTAATCGGGATTTTATATAAACGCGGCGAGTTGATAGAGTCGGTGAAGATATCCGATATAAACGAGGCGCTCGGGATAAATTCGCGTGCGGACTTGGCTAAAGCCAACTCTATTATGCAGCAGAGGATTAACCGTAAACTCATGCTTGAGGGGGTAAGCATAATCGGACCAGACAGCAGCTTTATAAATTTCGGCGTAAAAATAGGCATCGATACGGTAATTTATCCCTTTACAGTGATAGAAAATGATGTTAGAATCGGAAAACGTTGCCAAGTCGGCCCTTTCGCGCATTTAAGGGAAGGGACCCGCATTGAAGATGATGTCGTAGTAGGTAATTTCCTTGAGCTGGTCCGTTCAAGGCTTTCCGCAAAGACATTAATCAAACATTTCGGTTATTTAGGCGATAGCCGTATAGGCGAAAATGTGAATATCGGCGCCGGCACGGTGGTGGCTAATTTTGACGGCAGAAAGAAGAATGTTACGGTCGTCAAAAATAACGCCTTTATCGGTTCAGATACGGTTTTAATCTCTCCGGTTGTGATCGGCAAGAATTCACGCACCGGGGCTGGGGCAGTGGTGACAAAAAACGTAAAAGACGGCGCAACGGTAATCGGGGTGCCGGCCAGGTTGTTGAAGAAAAGGGGATAAGATGGATAAACTAGCCATTTGCAGCGGTAACGCAAATCCGCAATTAGCTAAGGATATCTGTAAGTATCTCAAGGTCAGGTTATGTGATGCTTTTGTAGGCAAGTTCAGCGAAGGCGAGATCCGCGTAAAGATTAACGAGAATATCCGCGGTAAAGACGTATTTGTGGTTCAGCCTACCTGTCCGCCGCCCAATGACAACCTGATGGAGCTTTTGATTATGATTGATGCCCTGAAAAGGGCGTCAGCGCAGCGAATTACCGCGGTGATACCTTATTACGGGTATGCCCGCCAGGACAGGAAAGATCAGCCGCGGGTGCCGATTACGGCAAAATTAGTGGCGAACCTTGTGACTACCGCAGGCGCGGACCGCGTACTGGCAATGGATATGCATGCCGGACAGATCCAGGGATTTTTTGATATTCCGCTTGACCATCTTCTGGCAGTCGGAGTATTTATCGAATATTTCAGGGAGATGAAATTAAAACCGATCACCGTAGTTTCTCCCGATGTAGGCGGCATCAAGATGGCCAGGGCCTATGCCAAGAGGCTGCACGCGCACCTGGCGATTATTGACAAGAGGCGTAATTCTCCCGAAGACACGGAAGTGCTGCATATCTTAGGAGAGGTCAAGGACAGGAATACGATTATCGTAGATGACTTAATCGCGACGGGGAGCTCCTTAATCGAGGCAGTCGCGGCTTTAAAGAAAGCCGGTGCCGCTTCGATATACGCGGCAATCACCCACGGAGTGCTTTCCGGGCCGGCATTGTCAAGGATAGAAAAATGCGCCGATTTAAAGGAACTGGTGATCAGCGATTCCATACCGCTGGACAAAGGCAAGAGTAGTAAGCGCATCAAGGTCCTCTCGGTTGCCGGACTTCTGGGCGAGGCGATAAAGAGGATACACAACGAAGAGTCGGTGAGCTGCTTATTTGATCAGAAAGAGAGAGGTTAGTCTAGCCATGGCACGGATCATTTTAGACGCAAAATTACGGAACGAAACAGGGAGGGCAAAAGTAAAGGGCCTGCGGGACGCCGGTATTATCCCGGCGGTTGTATATAAAGACGGCAAAGAATCTCAGGCGATAAGTTTGGGCCACAGGCAATTCGTGCAGATGTTCCATCAGCACCGGCTCGAAGGCACACTGATCGACCTGAAAATCAAAGACGATAAAAAGGAAAAAAACCGGACCTGCCTGATAAAAGAGATTCAGTATGAGCCGGTTTTAGGCGATATCGTGCATGTGGATTTCCATGAGGTATCGCTGACGGAAAAAATCAAAGTCAATATACCGGTGGCTACGAAAGGAGAGTCTGTCGGTGTCAAGCAGGAGGGCGGTTCGCTTGAGCAGATCCTCTGGGAATTGGATATCGAGTGCCTTCCCACTGATATCCCAGAGAAGGTGGAAGTTGACGTCACTAACCTTAAGATGTCTGAGGCCATACACGTAAAAGATTTAAAACTTCCGGAAAATATCAAGGTCTTCAATGACCCCGAGTCGATAGTCGTGCAGGTTGTTGAGCCGATGAAAGAGGAGGTCCCTGTCGAGGCAGTGGAAGGAGAGGCGCCTGCGGAGCCGGAAGTAATTAAGGAAAAGAAACCGACGCCTGAAGAAGCCGCGGAGGCAGCAGAAGGCAAGGAAAAGAAAGAGAAGAAGGAAGAGAAGAAAGAGAAGTGATGGTCCGGCTGCGCTGAATTTTACTAAAAAGGTGCTCACCATCATGCTGAGGGAGCGAAGCGAGTCGAAGCATGAAATTAATCGTAGGGCTAGGCAATCCGGGCTTATTCTACAGGAACTCAAGGCACAATATCGGATTTCAGGCGGTAAAATCTCTGGCAAAAAAATCAAAATCAGCTTTTAAGAAAGACGTTCTTTCTCTAAGCAGCAAGGCAAAGATCAAAGGCGAGAGCGTAGTTATCGCAATGCCGCTGACTTTTATGAATTTTTCCGGGCAGGCGGTAGCAGGGCTTCTTGATAAATACGGCCTTGGTCCCGGGAGGCTGCTTGTGGTTTGCGATGATATGGATCTGGATTTCGGACGATTGAAGCTGCGTTTATCCGGCTCTTCTGCCGGCCACCGCGGTATTCAATCCGTAATCGATTGCCTGGCAAGTGAAGCGTTCAGCCGCCTGCGCATGGGTATCGGTAGGCCCCCCGCAGGCAGAGAGCCAAGCAAGTTCGTACTCTCGGCTTTTTCCGGAGGAGAGAAAAGAAAGCTTAAGAAGGTTTTGGATTACGCTTGCGAAGCCTGCGTATCCTGGATAGAAGAAGGAAGCGAAAAAACAATGAGTGAGTTTAACCGCAAGAGCGTTTAGCCGCGCGGTTAGCTTAAAGAAAGGAAGGCGAAGTGAATAAGTACGAAGCGATGTTTATTATCAAACCGGATCTCTCGGAAGAGGACAGGAAAGGGCTTTTTACCCAGATTGCGGAAGCGATAACCAAGAACAGCGGTGCCGTTTCTTCGGCAAATATCTGGGCAGAGAAAAAGAAATTATATTTTACCATTAATAAGTACTCCGAGGGTACCTACTACCTGGTAAATTTCAATGCCCCGCCGCTTGCGGTTAAGGATATCAAACACGCCTATAAATTGAATGAAGATATTCTCAGGACCCTAATTACAAGCATTTCATAAAAGGAGAGCGAGATGGCTAGTTTTAATAAGGTATTATTAATGGGGAATCTTACCAAAGACCCGGAATTGCGCTATACTCCGCAGGGCACGGCAGTGGTGAATCTGAGGCTTGCGGTGAACAGGCGCTTCAAAAATAAAAACCAGGAGAACAAAGAAGAAGTATGTTTTATCACTGCGGTAGCCTGGGATAAACAGGCAGAAACTTGCAGCCAGTATCTGCATAAAGGAAGCCCAATTTTTGTCGAGGGAAGGCTGCAATCCCGTTCCTGGGAGGATAATTCCGGGCAGAAACGCAGCGTAATAGAGGTCAGGGCGGAGAGGGTGCAATTTTTAGGCAGTCCTGCGCCGCGCGCAGGTGCAGCACCGCAGGCAGGCGAGGAAACGCAGCAGGAGCCTTCCAGCGAAACTATGTGGCTGGAAGAAAACGAGGAGCAAGTCAATGAGACCCAGGGGTAAAATAATAAAGAAGAAAAAAAGAAATTTACCGTTACGCAAGAAGATCTGCCGGTTATGCGCGAATAAGGCCAAATCCGTGGATTATAAAGATGTGAAGACCCTGGAGGCGTTTATCAGGGACCGCGGTAAAATCGTATCAAGCCGGATTTCGGGGAATTGCGCCAAGCATCAACGGATGGTGGCGCGCGCTTTGAAGCAGGCGAGATTTATTTCGCTTATCCCTTACGTGCGGTAATCTAAGAAGGCAGGCGAGGGCCATGGAAGTAATTTTAAAGCAGGATGTAAGTAAAGTCGGCAAGGCCGGCAGCGTGGTTAAGGTAAAGGACGGTTTTGCCCGCAACTTCCTTATCCCCAGGGGGCTGGGGGAATTAATGACGGATGCCGGCATCAAGAGGCTTGAGGCAGAGAAAAATATCAGGGCCGCTAAGCTTGAGAAAATAAAAAAAGAAGCTGAAGAATTAAAGTCTAAGCTTTCTCAGGTTTCTCTTACTATCGCGGTATTGACGCAGGAAGACGGGAGTTTCTACGGAAGCATTTCTTCAGTAGAAATCAGCAAGGCCTTAAAAGACGAGGGGTTTGATATAGATAAAACCTATATCGGGCTCAGCGACCCGATAAAAGCCCTGGGGATATATGAAGTCCCGATTAAGCTGCATCCGGAAGTTTCGGCCGCAGTCAAAGTCTGGATAGTAAAAAAGTAGGTTGCCCGCTATACAAGATTACGGATGCGGGATCCCGCCTGTGTGTAAGAACTTTATCGCGGGAAAGGTTTAAGAATTATGGCAAGCTCAACTAAGATAAAGGATTCGTCAGAAAGATCTTCGCTAGAGAAAATCCCTCCTCAGAATCTTGAAGCGGAGATGGCGGTCTTAGGCTCGATGCTGATAGATGAGGATGCAGTTGCGCAGGCCGCGGAATCCTTAAATTCGCATGTCTTCTATAAAGATGCCCACAGGAAGATCTTTGAAGCAATCATCGGGCTTTTTAACAGCAATAAAGCCGTAGACCTGATTACGCTCTCCGATGAATTAAAGCGAAGCGGCCTGCTCGATGAAGTCGGCGGTTCAAGTTTCCTTGCCGCACTCGCTAATTCTGTACCCACCGCAGCAAACATCAGCCATTATATAAGCATCGTAAAGGAAAAAAGCATATTAAGGAATTTAATCAACAGCTCCACGCGGATTATCTCGATGTGCTATGAGAGCGAGGGCAATGTTGATGAGGTGGTTGATAACGCCGAAAGGCTGGTATTTGAAGTAAGCGATAAAAGGATTAAAAGCGGCTACCTGCATTTAAAACAGATTGTCAAAGACAGCATCGAAACGATAGATAAGCTTTATCAACGTAAAGAGCATGTTACCGGCATCCCCAGCGGTTTTATCGACCTGGATATCAAAACCGCAGGATTACAGCCTTCGGACCTGATAGTAGTTGCCGGCAGGCCTTCAATGGGCAAGAGCGCTTTGGCTTTAGGTATCGCCGAATATGCCGGCGTAATCGAAAAAATCCCGCTGGCATTATTCAGCCTGGAGATGTCTAAGGAGCAGTTAGTGCAGAGGCTGCTTTGTTCTCATGCCAAGGTTGACGCGCATAAAGTAAGGACGGGGTACCTGGCTACTTCCGATTGGCCGCGCCTGACTGCCGCGGCGGGAAAACTCTCCGAGGCCCCGATTTTTATCGATGATTCTCCGGCGATTTCGGTCCTGGAATTACGCGCAAAGGCGCGCCGGCTTAAGGCGCATCACGATATTAAGTTAATCATCCTGGATTATCTGCAGCTGATGCGCGGGTCAGGATTCGTCGAGAGCAGGCAGCAGGAGATCTCTGAGATATCGCGCAGCCTCAAAGCCCTGGCGCGCGAGCTTAACGTGCCGGTGATTGCCATCAGCCAGCTCTCCCGGGCGGTAGAGTCGCGCACCGACCACCGGCCGCAGCTTTCTGATCTGAGGGAATCCGGGGCGATCGAACAGGATGCCGATGTGGTAGTCCTGATTTTAAGGGAGGAATATTACAATCCTTCGCCCGATAATCAGGGCATCGCCGAAGTAATCATTGCCAAACAGAGAAACGGCCCGGTGGGCAGCCTCAAACTCGCATTTATAAAAGAATATACGCGCTTCGAAAATATGGCGCGGGTAGAATAAAACTGTTAAGGCGCGTTTTAACAAGTAAAAAGTATTGATTTAACCTCAAAACCTTATATAATATTTTTAATGCGTAAATTAACAAGTTTTCTGCTTGCGTTTAGTTTAATCTTCGGGCTTAGCGGGCTTTCTTTTTCACAAGACGCAAGCAACCAGCAGGAAGAAGCTGTTTTGCCCTCCAAGGATACCGCCGGCAGCGAACAGGCAAAACCCGTCCTTAATATCACCGCAATAGAGATCAAAGGCAATAAAGCCATCAGTACCAATACGATTATCTCCAAGATGAAGGCGCGCATCGGCACCCCTTACCGCGAGAATATAGTAAGCGACGATTTAAAGAGGCTCTATCTTTTGGGCTTTTTCAGCGATATTAAAATCGATACCGTTGATTACAGCGGCGGGATAAAGCTGATTGTAACCGTTGAAGAGAGGCCGATTATCGAAAAGATTACTTTCACCGGCATGAAGCGTATCAATATGAGGGTAGAAAAACTCAAAGGCCTGTTAAAATCAAAAGAGGGCCAGTATCTTGATTATCCGGATCTTTCCGAAGATGTGCACCAAATCAAGAAGCTTTACGATAAGATCGGCCTTAGCGATGCCGTAGTAGATTACCGGGTAAATGTCAACTCTGAGACTAACAAGGCAAGCGTCGAGTTTAGCGTCGTAGAAGGAAAGAGGATCGCCATAAAGCAGATACTTGCAGAGGGAAATAAGACTTTTTCCGACGCGCGTATCCGCAAGCTGATGAAGACAAAAAGCGCCTGGTTGTTTAACGCCGGGGCCTTAAAAGACGACGTATTAAAGGAAGATATGGAGCGTATCAAGGCATTTTACGGCAGGGAGGGTTATGCCGATGCTTCCGTAGAATATGAAATCAGGCCGGATAAGCAAAAGCCGAATCTCTTATATATCGTCGTGAAGATAATAGAGGGGAAAAAGTACCTGGTGGGGAATGTTACGGTTTCCGGAGAAGCGCAGATAAAGCTTAAAGAGATACTGGCGGTAATTACGCAGTGCACTCCGGGAAAAGTCTTCAGCCAGGATGCCTTAAAGCAGGATACTGCCGCTATCCAGGGGCTTTACTTTGACCGGGGTTACGTATTCGCCCAGATCCAGGAGGCAACTTCGCTTAATCCTGATACCGGCCGTACCGATATCAGCTATTATATTACCGAGAATCAGGTGGCTTATGTGGATAAAGTTAAAATCAGGGGAAATGTCAAGACGAAAGATTTAGTTATCCGCAGAGAACTGAGGATTCATCCGGGGGACAGGTTTGACGGAGAGAAGCTGCGCCGCAGCAAGGAACGCCTGCAGAACCTGGGATTTTTTGACGAAATAAGTTATGATACGGAAAGTTCCACCGAGCCGAATAAGAAAAACCTGGTGGTTGAGGTGAAAGAAACCAAGACCGGGACATTCAGTTTCGGCGGCGGTTACAGCACTGTGGATGAGTTTGTCGGGTTCGTAGAGATAGAACAGAAGAATTTTGACTGGAAAAATTTCCCCTATTTTACCGGGGCAGGCCAGGACCTTAAATTCCGCGCGATGATCGGTTCGATCAGCAACAGTTTTGATATCAGCTTTACCGAGCCGTGGGTGTTTGATTATCCGGTTTCTTTCGGATTTGACGCCTATAAGCGCGACCATGAAAGGGCGGAAGATGTCGGTTACGGATATGACGAAAAGGTTACCGGAGGAGACCTGCGTCTGGGCAGAGAGTTAACGGAGTATCTGAGGGGAGATATCAAGTACCGCTTTGATAATATTAATATTTCCAATATCAGCGACGACGCCTCCGATCTGCTGAAAAAAGAATACGGCAGCAACAATATCAGCAGCCTTTCTTTAGCCTTAAGTTTTGACAGCCGTGATAATGTATTCGATACGCGCAAAGGCAACCTGGTTACCGGCAGCATAGAAGATGCCGGCGGATTTTTAGGCGGGGATAAGGATTTCGTAAAATTTTACGGCCGGGCTTCGCATTATTTCCCGATGCCTTTACATTCGGTGCTTGAAATACGCGGGCGGATCGGCATGGCGGACCATTATAGTGATTCTGACGAAATCCCTATCTATGAAAGGTTCTTTGCCGGCGGCGCTTATACCATCAGAGGTTATGACGAAAGAAAAGTCGGCCCGATAGACCCCGATTCAAAGGATCCTCTGGGCGGCGAGTCAATGTTAATCGGAAATCTCGAATACACGTATCCTTTGTTCCAATTTTTAAAAGTTGCCGGTTTCTTCGATACGGGTAACGTTTGGGAAAAGATGGATAAGATCGGCAGTGGCGGATTCAAATCTTCTTTCGGCCTGGGCTTAAGGGTTAAGACGCCGATCGGCCCGATCATGCTCGATTATGGTATACCTTTGAATAAAGAGCCGGGAGAGGACACAAAGAAGAGCGGTAAATTCCATTTCAGCGCCAGCCACGGTTTCTAAACGATGGGCATCCCGCCGTCATTTTAAAAAAGATGATAAAAAGAGAAAGGAGATTCAAAATGTTTAAAGCGGTTCGGGTATTGTTAGCGTCAGTTTTTGCGGTGATGATTTTTTCCGGAATAGCGGCCGCCGAAGAAAAACTTGCCTATGTGGATTTAAGCAAGACCTTCAGCGAGTATAAGAAAACAAAGGACTACGATAAAATCTTGAATGATAAAACTTCCGCTTATGAATCCGAAAGAGAAAAGAAAGTCAACGAAGTGAAGCAATTTCAGGATAAATTAAACCTGCTTAGCGATAAAGAGAAGCAGGGGAAGATGCCGGAGCTTGAGGAAAAGGTAAAGGCCCTGCAGGAATTTGACCGGCAAAGGCAGACTGACTTGCGCAAGGAGCAGGACGAGAAGATGAAAGAGATACTCAAGGATATAGAGGATACCGTCAAGCTGTATGCCGAAAAAGAAGGATACTCGCTGGTTTTTAACGACAGGGTTTTGATTTACCAAAAAAGTAATATGAATATTACCGATCCGATTATTGCCATCCTGAATAAAGGTTATAAAAAATAATTGTTATGCGTAAAACCCTTAAGGAGATAGCCGGCCTTATCGGAGGCGAAGTAGTCGGCGATGCTTCGGTGGTCATAACCGGTGTCTCAGGTATAAAAGAGGCAAGAGAGGGTGATATAACTTTTCTCGCCAACGATAAGTATCTGCCTCTCGTCGATAAGACGCATGCTTCGGCCATAATCGTCTCCGGGAACGTCAAGGTATCTTCCAGGCCGATGATCCGCACGGAAAATGCTTCCCTGGCATTCGCGAAAGTCGTGAATCTCATGGAGCCGCAGGAGACAAAGCGTCCCAGAGGAATACATCCCAGCGCGCTCTTAGGCAAGTCGGTTAAAGTCGGAAAAAACACGGCTATCTCCGCTTACTGCGTTGTTGAAGACGGCGTATGCGTAGGCGATAATACCGTATTGTATCCCGGTTGTTTCATCGGCCATGACAGCAAAATAGGCCAGGACTGCCTGATCTATGCCAATGTCTCAATACGCGAGCGCAGCGTAATCGGCAATCGGGTGATCATACACAGCGGTACGGTAATCGGCTCCGACGGTTTCGGATTCATCAGTATCTCCGGAGAACACCATAAAATACCCCAGGTAGGCACGGTTGAGATATGCGATGACGTAGAGATCGGTTCAAACGTGAGCATTGACCGTGCGCGTTTTGATAAAACCGTAATAGGTAAGGGGACTAAAATCGATAACCTGGTACAGATTGCCCACAACGTAGTAATCGGGGAAAACTGCCTGATCGTGGCGCAGGCCGGGGTTTCCGGAAGCACCAGCTTAGGGAACAACGTAACTTTGGCCGGCCAGGTAGGATTGGTCGGGCATATCCATATCGGGGACGGTTCGGTGATAGCGGCGCAGAGCGGCGTGACTAAGTCAACGCCTCCTAATACCGTGATGTTCGGGTATCCCGCAAAACCGCACGAAATCGCGAAAAAGATCAATGCCTGCGTGCATAACCTTCCGCGGCTGTATAAAACCGTGGAAGAGTTGAAAAGCAGGTTGGCAAGTCTGCAGAAAAAGTTAGAAGGAAAGTAATCGCATGGAGAAGCAAAGGACGATTGTTAAGCAGCTGAGTATTAAGGGGGTAGGTCTGCATACCGGCAATACCGCCAACCTTACCTTTAAGCCGGCTGATCCCGATAGCGGTATAAATTTTAAGCGCGTTGACATTAAGGGTTCCCCTTTGATTAAGGCGGCAGTTGATTCTATACTGCCGGCATCCCGCTCTCCGCGGCGCACGTCCATCGGGGCCGGTGATACGCAGATACAGACCGTTGAACATCTGATGGCTGCGCTGATGGGCATGGAGATAGACAATATACTCGTTGAGATAGATAATATCGAGATCCCCGGGTTAGACGGCAGCAGCCTCGGCTATGTCGAACTTCTGGAGAAGTGCGGCATAACTGAGCAGGATAAAGAGCGGAAGTTCTACGCCGTTAAGGAAGCTATAGCCGTTGAAGAGGACGGCGCCTCGATTATGGTGCTGCCGGCCAATCAGCTGCGTATATCATATACTTTAAGCTACGACCACCCCCTGCTTAAATCGGCATTGCTTGAAATGGAAGTCAGCAGGCAGATTTTTAAAAATGAGCTTGCCGGGGCAAGGACATTCTGCCTGGAGGATGAAGCTTCCGAGCTTCAGCGTAAGGGTTTCGGTAAAGGCGCAAATTATGAAAATACCCTGGTTGTGGGGAAGCAGGGTGTGGTAAAAAATGAGCTGCGTTTTGCCGATGAATTTGTCAGGCACAAGGTGCTGGACCTGCTTGGCGACTTATGCCTTTTGGGGCATCCGATTAAAGGCCATGTCGTGGCCTTAAAGAGCGGGCATTCATTAAACCTTAAACTGGTGCAGAAGATCGAAGAGCAGAGAAGAAAGAATTCTTTAAGCGGCATTGCCAGCGTTGGCTATATCCCCAAGGAGGGCGAGGTATTGGACCGGGAAGCGATTATGAAGATCCTTCCTCACCGCGACCCGTTTTTATTTCTGGATGAGGTAATTGCTTTGGAAAAAGGCAAAAAGGTTACCGCGGTGAAAAATCTGACCAGAGAAGACTATTTTTTCAAAGGGCATTTTCCCGGCAGGCCGGTAATGCCAGGCGTCCTGATTATTGAGGCGATGGCCCAGGCAGGAGGCGTGATGATGCTGGCACCCGAGGAGAATCACGGCAAGCTCGCCTTCTTTATGGCGATTGATAACGCAAAGTTTCGAAAAACGGTTTTACCGGGCGATAAACTAGTCTTAGAAGTTGAAGCGGTGCGGATAAAATCCAAAACCGGGCAGGTGCACGGCAAGGCCTATGTAGACGATAAACTGGCCGCTGAAGCAGACCTGATGTTTGTGTTAGTAGATTCTCCTTAATAAATAAATGATTACGATGAAAATCGACCCGACTGCAGTAATATCCAAGAATGCCAAGATTGCCGGAGACGCTGAGATCGGCCCGTATGCACTGATCGGAGATAACGCCGTTATCGCAAGCGGCACTAAAATCGGGGCTTTCTGCGTTATTGAGGGCAATACCTCTATCGGTAAAAACTGCCAGTTTTTCACCGGGGCGGTGATCGGCAGCCGGCCGCAGGATATGAAGTACAAAGGCGAAAAGAGCTTTCTTGAGATAGGGGATAATAATATCATCAGAGAATATTGCACTTTCAACCCCGGCACCGGAGACGGGGGCAGGACTCGCGTGGGCAGCGGCAATCTTTTTATGGCCTATTCCCATGTGGCGCATGACTGCAGCGTAGGAAACAATTGCGTGATTGCCAATAACGGCACTCTCGCCGGCCACGTCACCATCGAGGATAAAGCGGTGGTAGGGGGGCTGACGGCAATACATCAATTTGTCAGGGTCGGCACACTCTCCATTATCGGGGGATGTTCTAAGGTAGTACAGGATATTCCGCCGTACTCAACCTGTGACGGCCATCCTGCGCGCGTCTACGGGCTTAACCTTATCGGATTAAGGCGCAACGGTGTGAGTAAGGATGCGATAAAAGAATTAAACCTGGCATTTAAAATAATTTTTAACAGCGGCTTTACGCTTAGAAAAGCGGCGGATAAGCTTAAGGCGGCAAACTTATCCAGTAAAGAAGCGCTCTACCTTGCGGATTTTATCAAGGGTTCGGAAAGAGGGGTTTCCCGTTCCTGCCGCATCGAGAAACAGGCAGATTGATATGGAGAGAATCGGCCTTATCGCCGGAAACAGAAGGTTTCCTATCCTGCTTGCGCAGTCCGCGAAAAGAAAAGGTTGTTATATAGTCGCGGTTGCGGTGAGAAACGATACTTCTCCGTCTTTAAAAAAATATGTGGATAGGATATATTGGCTGAGGCTTGATGAATTCAGCCGCCTTTTTGAGATTTTTAAGCAGGAGGGGATAAAAAAGGTGGTAATGGCCGGCCAGATCTCTCCGCAGAGGCTCTTCTCTAAAGAGGTCGTCAGAAGCCCCCATTTGCAGGGGCTTTTAGGCCGGATGAAGGATAAGAAGGCGGATACTATATTCTCCGCGGTAGCCGGAGAGCTTGCCGGCTCCGGGATTGAGTTAGCGGACTCGACAATCTTCATGAAAGAAGCAATTCCCTCAGAGGGGGTACTCACGGTGAAAAAACCTTCTCTGCAGGATAAGGAGAATATAGATTTTGGTTTTCAGCTTGCCAAGTCGGTAGCAGGGCTTGATATCGGCCAGACAGTAGCGGTTGCAAATAAAATAATCGTTGCCGTTGAGGCGCTGGAAGGGACGGATAACCTGATAAAACGCGCCGGCAGGATCAGCCGCGGCGGGTTTACCTTAGTTAAAGTCAGCAAGCCTAAACAGGACCAGCGTTTTGATATTCCGGTTGTCGGCACAGCAACGGTATTAAATTTAGCCAGGTCTAAAGCCGCCGGGCTTGTCATAGAAGCGGGCAAAACATTATTCCTTGACCGTGATCAGGCAGTAAGGCTCGCCGATAGAAAAGGCTTATTTATTACAGCGTTGTAGTATAAGTAAAGAGGAGGGGTAGCGATGAGAAAAACATTTTCCACAAGGCCGGCGGTATTTAAGCTTTATGCCCCGCAGGCGAAAAAAGTTTCTCTGGCTGGGTCATTCAACGATTGGAATACCAAAAGTTTTCCCGCTAGAAAAGACTCTACGGGCAACTGGACGGTGAAGCTGAACCTTAAACCCGGGGATTACGAATACAAGTTTTTTGTCGACGGGATGTGGCTTAACGACCCCAGCTGCACAAGTTGCGTCGCCAACAGTTTCGGCACGCAGAACTGCACCTTAGCGGTAAGATAAGTGTGCACATAAGTTATGGAGCCTGTTATAATGATGCAGGCGACATAACTTATCCCGACAAGCTATTCCATAGCAGCCGGGATCCCGAAAGCGTATTATACAATATCGGGATAGGTGCGAACTCATCCTTGGCATTTACCTTAAAAATTTTATTGAGGTAGATGCCAAGGATTAATTCACAGACGCTGGAAACAAGTAAAAGGATGGATGCTATAATACTTGACTTTGAAGATGTCAAGTATTATCTGCTTATTTGAGGAGGCGTTATATGTTAAGGTACCTGACCGCGGGAGAATCCCACGGAAAAGCGTTGTTAGCCATACTTGAAGGCCTGCCTGCAGGATTAAGATTAGACGAGGCCCAGATAAACAGCGAACTAAAACGCAGGCAAAAGGGTTTTGGCCGCGGTTTACGCATGCAGCTAGAAAAAGATAAAGCAAAAATCATCTCCGGGCTTAAAGCAGGCAGGACTTTAGGCAGCCCGCTTGCGCTGTTGATAGAGAATAAAGATGCCGGCATTGAAAGGTTAGCTAAAGTTGTATGCCCCCGTCCGGGGCATGCGGATTTAGCCGGCCTGCTGAAATACGGATTTTCGGATGTCAGGGAAGTCTTGGAGCGCGCATCAGCCAGAAGCACCGCAGCCACAGTCGGCATAGGCGCTGTCTGCAAGGCATTTTTGCGCGAATTAAAGATAAGCATCTCAAGTAAAGTCTTGTCAATAGGCGGCGAATATACAAGCAGGAGCATGGCAGGCAAGATCAGTGAAGCGATCAAAAACAAGGATACCGTCGGAGGGATATTCCAGATTACGGCTTGTGGCGTGCCTGCCGGGTTAGGCAGTTATGTGCATGCCGATAAGCGCCTCGACGGTGAAATTGCCAGGCAGATAATGTCTATACCCGGGATTAAAGCCGTAGAGATAGGCCTGGGGTTAGGCTATGCTATAAGTTTCGGTTCCGAAGTCCACGATGAGATATTCTATAAAAGAGCTAAGGGGTATTTCAGGAAGACTAATAATGCCGGCGGCATTGAAGGCGGAGTCACAAACGGAGAAGAGATAATCGTGCGCGCCTGCATGAAACCCATTTCCACGTTAATGGCACCCTTAACCTCGATAAATATCTCCACTAAAAAGCCCGCCAGGGCGACAATTGAGCGTTCTGATACCTGCGTAGTGGAAGCTGCCGGCGTGGTTGCAGAATCTGCGCTTGCCTTTGCACTTGCCGGGGCTGCTCTGGAGAAGTTCGGCGCAGACTCCCTTCCCGACATCAAAAAATCCTACCAGGATTATCTCAAGAGGATAAAATAGCCAGAAGGTTGAAGTAAAGGTCTAGGTTTAGCTTATTATACTTGACCTCGGCTTCATTTTGACCTTAATAGCTAAATATTTTCGTTAGATTCCGACCTCTTTCGCGTCTATTAACGTAAAGGAGGTGATTACTATGGCAGAAGTGCAGGTTGTACGGATGCACCGTTTCGACGGGGATGCCGGGTCTAAACTGAAGGCCTTCGCGGATATTGCTGTCGGTGATTTTGTAATCAAGGGCTTCAGGGTTATGCAGGGCGAAAAAGGCCTGTTTTTGGGCTTTCCGCAGGAAAAAGGCAAAGACGGGAAATGGTATAATGTCTTTTGGCCTAAAACCAAAGAGGCGCGCCAGGACTTATCGGAAGTCGTCCTGGCAGCTTATCAGGAGAAATGAGAAGATAAGCCCGCTATCAAGCTGCGGTAGCGTGCTTTCCTATTAGTCTATTGGTTTTGCCTGCGGGCAATTATTCGCGCACGGAATTTTTTGCCGTGCGCTGCGGTTTACCCCGTTAGAAAGGACAG
>CAYNRN010000024.1:14651-15897 GCA_964399915.1 uncultured Planctomycetales bacterium | reverse complement strand
TTGTCTTTCGCGACAGGAACCTCTCGGACATGATCGGATTTTCTTATTACAAGATGAAGGCAAAGGATGCGGTTAGCGATTTTATGAAGCATCTTACGCTCACAGCAAAGCACTTTAGGAAAAATGATATCCTTGTAACTGTTGCCATGGACGGAGAAAACGCATGGGAGTATTATGAGCATGACGGGCATGATTTCCTGAATTTACTTTACGAGAGGCTTTCCGATTCAAAGATAGTCAAGACTGCCACAGCCAGCGAATATATCAAAACGCACCCGGTGAAATCTCAAATTAAACATCTGGCAGCCGGCTCATGGATATTCGCCAATTTTGACAAATGGATGAATAACCCGGCTAAGGCAAAGGCCTGGGAGTGGCTCTTGGAGGCAAGGAAAGAGTTGTCAGTTGTCAGTTGTCAGTTGCCAGAGGAAAAGATAAAATTAGCAAATAAGCAAATATATATCTGTGAAGGAAGCGATTGGTTCTGGTGGTACGGCGAAGACCCTTCGGGGGCGTTTGACAAACTTTTCCGCATGCATTTGAACAACTTCTATAAATTAATAGAAAAGGGCCCTCCCGCGTATTTAAAAGAACCTTTAACTACTTGACAGGCAAGCGGTTTTGTGTTATAAGTATGCTTTAAGTAATCCCCAAATATAATATTTTTCAGGGCAATAATGGACAAGAAAGATATCTACGAGCACCTCGCCAAGATCTATCTTGACGCATCTTCTAAACGCAAGAAAAAAGGCAAAGAATATACCAGGCTCTTCAGAAACCTTTTTATCGGAGCTTCTTCGCTTGCAGTTATTCTTTTGCTGGCGTTAATTTTGCCTGCGGCTTTAAACCGTAACCCCAAAAACGCCGAAATCGCGCTGGTGCTTGCCCCTGATGCGGTAAAGATTAATTTCCACTTTGACCCGGCGCGCAAAGAGTGTTACAACATCCCGTTAAACCAGTTGGACATTTCTAAATATAAGGCATTGGCGTTTTCGGTGAAAAAAGTGCGTTATAGCGATACGGTCAACCTGCGCGTTGAGTTCGTAAATCAATACAAGGAAAAATCAGAAACCTACCTGCAGGATATACCCTCAAAATGGGAAGAATTCAGGATAGAGCTTTTCAGGTTTAAAGGTATCAGCGACTGGTCGCATATGCGCCAGCTTTCCTTTGTTATAGAAGAGTGGAACGCAAAGGATAAAAGAGGGGTTGTTTTCGTAGATAACATCAGATTCATCAAGTGAAA
>CAYNRN010000024.1:11652-14551 GCA_964399915.1 uncultured Planctomycetales bacterium | reverse complement strand
CAAAGGATAAAAGAGGGGTTGTTTTCGTAGATAACATCAGATTCATCAAGTGAAATGCTTCGACTTCGCTGGAGCTTCGATTCGAAGCATCCTGAGTGAGCGAAGCGAATCGAAGGAGGAGAAAGTATGCGCATCATTTCCGTCACTAACCAGAAAGGTGGATGCGGAAAGACAACCAGCTCCATTAATTTGGCCGCCTCTTTGGCCGCAAACAACCGGAAGGTTCTTTTAATCGATTTAGACCCCCAGTCGCACGCTACCTTAGGCCTGAATATCAAATCCGACCTTAGCATCTATAATGTCCTCTCTAAGCTCGCTAATAAAAAAGCGAAATTGCAGGATATCATCAAAAATGTAAACGAGAATTTTGATTTAGCGCCTTCCTCGATAATCCTAAGCACATTAGAGCAGGAATTGGCCGGTGAAATCGGCAGAGAGTCGCGGCTTTGGGATACGCTGAATAGTTTCCAAAGCAGATACGACTACATCATCATAGACTGTCCGCCTAATTTAGGCATCCTGACTATTAACGCTTTGCGCGCTGCCGGAGAGATTATCGTGCCTGTAGAAGCAAGCAGGTTTTCGCTTGAGGGCTTAAGCCAGCTGATTGAGATCATCAATTTAGTCAGGGACAGGCTTGAGCACAAGATGGAATATAAGGTATTGGTGACGAACTTCGATTCGCGGCTCAGGCATTCCTTCAAAATATTAGATCGCATACGGGCGACCTTCAGCAACCGTATGTTTTCTATGATGGTCCATGTCAACGTGAAGTTAAAAGAAGCTCAAAGCGAAGGTACGCATATCCTGGCTCACGATAAGTACTGCCGGGGCGCTAAGGATTATTACAGCCTTGCGCGCGAGATTATTTCAAGCGAAAGGACGCCTCCCGGGATGTCTTTAGAAACCAGGATGAGAGAGATTGTCAAAGAACACCTGCCTAAGCTGGCGGAAGTCGTCTTTACCGTACGCGCTCCGGAAGCCAGGGCGGTATACGTTGCCGGAGATTTTAACGGCTGGAAGACGGATGATTCAGCGCGCATGCATCAGGATAACGGCACCTGGAAAAAGAAGGTTTATCTAAGGAACGGCCGCTACCATTATAAGTTCGTAATAGACGGGCAATGGTCAGAGGATCCGGTAAATGCCGAAAAAGAACTTAATCCTTTCGGCCAGATGGATTCTTTAATCGAGGTTAAAGCAAAGTAGGAGGGAGGTCTCTAAGGGTTTATGGCTGAGGTTCAAGATAAAGAGGTTGATGAGGGCAAGATTTTCGCTGTAGTTTCTTACTGGTTTTTCCTCTGCATACTCCCCTTTATTTTAAAGAAGGATAATAAATTTGCGGTTTTTCACGGCAAGCAGGGCCTGGTCCTGTTTATATTTTTAGTCGGCGGTTTTATCTTCAGTATAATTCCTTATGTCGGCTGGTTTGTTTACAGGCTGGTATTGTTTGTTTACCTGATATTATGCCTCTGGGGCACTTTACAGGCGTTGATGGGAAAATATACCCGTATTCCGGTAGTTGCGGATTTGGCGGATAAGATAAGCTTATAAAGGAGGTGGCTATGCCTAAAAAGAAAGCCAAAAAGAAGGTCGCCCGCAGGAAAGCGATAAAAAGAAAGCCTGCGGCAAAAAAAGCAGCAAAGAGGAAAGTTTCCCGTAAGAAACCCGCGGCAGCAAAGAAGCCCAAGAAGCTGACAGGGGTTTTGGGAGTAGTCACGCATTATTTTCCGCATGTGCAGGCAGCGGTGATTAAATTAAAAGCCCCGTTGAGCCAGGGAGACGTAATAAAGATCAAAGGCCATACTACGGACTTTACGCAGGCCATCACTTCAATGCAGATCGATCATGTGCCGGTAACTGAAGCCAAAAAGGGCGCTGAAATCGGTTTACAGGTAAATTCAAGGGTCAGGCAGCACGATACGGTTTTTAAAGCATAAAACTTAAGGAGGAGGGCAAAATGCGGCTGGCAGAAATTGAAAGGAAAGCAAAAAGCCTTGGATTAAAGGATACCTGGAAGTTTTCAAAAAGAGACCTGATCAAGAATATTCAGCGGGCTGAGGGTAATTTTGACTGTTTCGGCACAGCATCGAATAAAAGCTGCGACCAGATGGGTTGTGTCTGGAGGGGCGATTGCCTAAGATAAATAAAAGCATAAAATATACCTGTCAGATCTGCGGCAGGCAGGTGGATGATTTTGCCAGTATACCGCATATTAAGACGGAGGAATACCTGCTTGAGCTTATCCGCGGAGCGCACCCTGAATGGCATGAAAAGAAAGCCACCTGCCATAAATGCGTTGATTATTACCGCAAGTTAGTCAAAGACGCGGAAATTTAGAATTTTAAAACAGGAGGTAGGTATGTTTTTAGGGGGGAGTTTGACATACGGTATTTTGCTGCTGGCTTTAGGGGCCGGTTATATTGTTTGCTATCTTGCTAACAGAGAAGAGAAAACCCTGCGTTCCCTGGGTATGGTAATCGGCGGCCTGATCATTGCAGTAAGCGCGTCAATGCTTTTCAATAACCTGCTTTTAACCGCGCGGATGTGCGGTTCGGGGCGCGGCGGCATGGGGATGATGCCGATGCATCAGATGATGAAGGCAGGCAAGATGTCATATCCAGAGGGCGCCAAGAAGATGCCCGCAGCGCCTGCTCAGCAAGCCGAACAAAAGAAGTAATATTTTATAAACTAATCAGGCTCTTAAAAAGGGCCTTTTTAGTTTACTATTTATTAGTAGGTACTCATTATAACCCGGGCGTTAAAAGTAAGTAAGTTCAGGTAAATCCCGTTAGAAATCTCGCCCTACTATTGCTCATTTCTAACGGGATAAATAAGCACAAAATGAGCTCACGCGGCAGGCCAAAGAAATACAGGATTGTCTCACAGGACCCCAGGA
>CAYNRN010000024.1:0-11552 GCA_964399915.1 uncultured Planctomycetales bacterium | reverse complement strand
ATGAGCTCACGCGGCAGGCCAAAGAAATACAGGATTGTCTCACAGGACCCCAGGATCAGCCTGTTCAGCCCAAGGGGCAGGCCCGGCAGGCCGGATGAAATAGGAGTGGCTACTGATGAATTTGAGGCTCTTCGGCTGGCTGATTTTATGGGTTACAGCCAGAAAGTGGCAGCCAGGCATATGCGGGTGTCTCAACAGACCTTTAGCCGGATATTGGCCAGAGCGCGCCGGGCACTTGCAGATGGCGTAGTAAACGGTAAAATCATTAAGATTCAGGGTGGCACCTATGTAATCAGTTCCCGCGAAAATCCTTCCCCAAAATAGCCTGATACAGATAAATCATTATAAACTTTAGACAGCTTTGCCTATGGATGGCAACTTCCTATAATATATCTTATGTTAACTTGTGAGATTAGGATAGATATTCCTATCCTTTTGGCGTTTAAGAGGTTAACCCATGCTGGTATTTATCTGTGGATAACCCATTTTAGACTTACTTAGACTTACTTACATTTTCTATCAGCTGAATTGATTAGCAGATTTTGCGGTTTATTGACGGGTTAGCGGATTTTACGGGTAAGCATGATTTGGCTGGGAAAAATCGTGTCTTCTCCGAAACGGCCATTGATTTTATCCAGGGATCTTATCAGCTCCTCCCTCCTTTTTGCCTCCCTAAAAAGAGCCGGGTATTTGGGGGTTTCCAGGCTGCTCGCTGTGACTCCCAGGGCCCTGATTTTAGGGTGTTTTTGGCCTATTTTAGCCATTATTCTAAGGGTTCTTGCGTAGAGCTCACTTGCATCCTGGCTTGGCTCCTGGAAGGTCTTTTGAGCGGAAAAACCGCCTATTTGCGGGCCATTCAGCCAAAGGTGCACTGTTCTGGCAGTTAAATCATGCGCTCTTAAGCGCCTGGCAACCATCTCTGATAAAAGCCGTATCCAGGCATTGATAAACCCGGTATTTTCCGAGGCCCTGGGAAAGCTGTATGAGTGGCCTATGGATTTAGGCCGGTTGTCTGCGTGATTATCCTCAGGCAGGGTTTCGTTTGAGTGTAGGCCGGCATAAAGATTAAGCCCATTTGCGCCAAAAACCCTTTCTAAAAGCTGCGGAGTTTGAGAGTATAAATCCAGGCAGGTTTTGACACCTAAGGCGCTTAAAGCCTCCTGGGTCCTGGGGCCTATGCCGCAGAGCCTGGCTGCCGGAGTTTCTGCCAGGGCCTTTTTAATGTTATCTTCATCAATCAGGAACAGGCCGTCCGGTTTCCTTAATTTTGAGGCAAGTTTTGCCAGCAGGCAGTTTTTAGCTATGCCGATGGATGCGGTTATGCCGAAGGAGCGGTTGATATCTTCCCGGATCCGGCTGGCTATCCCTGCGGGGTCAGCTGCCTCCTTAATATCCAGCTGGAATTCATCTATTGAGGAGTAAAAAGCAGTAAATCCGGACTCCTTAATCACGCCGAATATCTGCTCGGAGGTCCAGATGTACTTTGTCTGGTCTGCCGGCACAAACTCTAAATGCGGGCAGAGCGCAAAGGCCTCCTTAGTAGGCATCCCGGAATCAATTCCTAAGGCCTTAGCTTCATAGCTTGCCGCGCATACGACTGTATGCATCTTGTTGTTGCGGGAGCCGACAATCAGGGGTTTGTTTTTCAGGCGCGGGTTTACCGCCTGTTCGATGGATGCGAAAAACGCATCCATATCAATATGCAGGATCATATTATTTTGTCAATGCGCCATCCGGAAGTTTCATTATTGAAGGAGATTTGATAGAGGTCGGATCCGGTATCTACGGAGAAGAAATTGATCAATTCCCGGCCGCGCCGCTCCTGCCAGTTATAATTCAGGCGCCTGATCCGGTATATTTTGTCCCTCCAGATAAACAACCGCGGGTAGATTTTTGCCTGCCTGAATAAAGCCAGGACTTCGATCCTTTCATTGACTAATCCGGAATCCTGCGGAGCGCCGCCTTGCGGGATATGCCTGTCCCAGCGGGCATGCGGGTTAAACCCTTTGGGTTTCATCGGTTGTATTTTCTTAAGATGGTAATCAGTTTACCGATAACGGTAAATTCTTTTTCTATCGGTGAATAGTTTTTATTGGCGGCTTCTAAGAGCGGCCTTTTATTGCGGTATCTGAGTTTTTTCAGGGTAGCTTCGTTATCTTCCAGGAGCGCTACTACGATATCGCCGTTATCTGCGGCCTGCTGTTTCTTAATTACGGCAATATCGCCGTCTAATATCCCGGCTTCAACCATACTGTCGCCTTTTACTTCTAAGGCAAATACGTCTTGCTGGCTGATACGGCCTAAAAAAAGGTCATCCGGGTCAACGTATCCGCGGATATCTTCGTATGCCCAGGCGGGTTTACCCGCGGCTACCATGGAGATAATCGGGATTTTGCCGCACTTTTCAGCCAGTTCTATTGCCCGGGAGCTTTTTTTGCCGCGCTTAAGGCAGCCTTTTTTCTCAAGCGCATTAAGATAATCGCGCACTGTGCCGGTTGAAGAAAATCCCATCTGCGCGGCAATCTCCCTGATTGTCGGCGGTAGGTTTTCGCGGACCCTTTCGCGTATAAAATCCAATACTTTTTTCTGTTTAGGGGTTATTCCTTCCATCAATACCTCCTTATTGACTATCAGCCACACTACCACACATCTGTGTGGTTGTCAAGATAAAAAATAAGAGGGAAGCTTATTTCTAGCCTCTCCCCTGCCTCCCCCCTATTTATCGTATTTTGATTATTCCCCGGGTGTTCAATATCGCGGCGATATAATCAGCAGAGACCTTCAGCGTCTCCGGATTCTTATGGCTTTCGTCATAGGCATAGTTTATCGATGCGCCTTTGGGGGTTATCCCCAGCCGGTTGAATTCGTCAATTAAGTCTATGAAAACTATCTCCCCTGTGTCTATATCCAGCAATTTCTTATGCAGGTGCTTATAGGGGTAATTTTCCTTGAAATCTTTTACCTGCGTGCTTGATGTCGGGAAGATCACTACTACGAGTTTATTCCCGCGGGATTTAGCAGTTGAAGCCATCTGGAGTATCGCGCTTTTTACCTGATCAAAGTACCTGGGCTGGTAGTAGTAATTGTAGTTTTCCAGCTCGTTAGATATCCCCAATTTTTTCCGTTCCCTGCGGATCATCCCCTTTTTGATCCTGTAGCTGATATAACGGGCAAGCGCGCTGTGGCGCATAAGGAAATTTTTATTCAGATAATATTCTCCAGGTTCGGGGTCATTGAGGCAATAGTTAAGGATGATCAGGTCAGGGTTAAATTTTAGGGCCTTTGCCTTTAAGAGTTCAAGTTCCTGCAGAGTGCAATAACCCTCAACCCCGAAATTAAGCACTTCGTAATCTTCGGCAGCGCCCCGCGCGTTTAGGGCTTTCTCCAATTGAGCCGCTAAAGTTTCATCTTCTTTAAGCAGGAAAGAGAGGGTTTCTGAATCGCCGATCATCGCGATGCGGAAAACGCCTTTGGGTTTGTTTATCTGATATTCTCTGCCGCGGAAGCCCTGCGAGTTGATTGTGACCTGCCCGTGGCTTGAGCCGGGTACCAGTTCATAGCGCAGAAAAGGGTTATTGCTCTTCTGGTATATCGGCCGCCTCACCCATCCTCCCATCTCCCAGGCAAAGCGCATCGCCACCTCGGCAATAATCATTATTGATACTATTGCCGCCAGGCTTACCAGCAGGTTAAGCGCTAAACTCTTTTTGCCCATCAAATTTAATCCTCAGCAAACCGGCGAAGACCAGCAGTGCGCTTAAAACCATCGGTGAATAAAAATGCAGCTTATAGGCAAGGGTTTTACCGGTGATTGATTTTAAGGTAATCAGGTTCAAGGCAAAAGAAGCCAGCAGGAGCAGGATCATCCCCCAGGCCTTCCTGCCGTTAGCGGCAATAAACCTTAAAATTATGAAATACCCTAATCCCATCAGCATATAATTATGCATCCAGGCGTTAAGGTTGAAGAGGATCATGCAGATCAGGAGCATGGCATAATCTATATTGAGAGTTTTCTGGTTTATCTCTTGTCTGCGCAGGTTCTTTGGCAAAAACGCGATTGCCGCCAAAAGCACCGCGCAGACAGCCAGATAAGTTGTTTTTACTGCCTGCGGGCTTAAGTTTAGATTCTGAAAAGGCATTACCGGGGCATAAAAATAAAGTATGCAGTTAGTGAAGATCCTATTGATGGCGCTATACAAAGACTGATTCTTCGGGTCTAAAATAGTCATCGGTTCAAGGATAGTGCTGTTGGTCAATTGCGGGATCATTCCTTTAAGATAGGCGAAATTATCCTTCAGCCCTACAAGCAAAGCAGGCAGCAGGAGGTAAAGCGCGACAAATAGAACGACCGCCAGCGCCGTTTTGAATTTTTTCCTGATCAGGAAGTAGGGTATGAATAATAGCGGGGTGTATTTTATCAGGCAGGCAAAGGCGATCAAGGCGCTGCCTGGGGTATCTTTTTTCCTCGAGATTAAATAGGCGCCGCTGACTATCGCCCAGAAAATAAGTATGTTTACCTGTCCGCTGTCAAGGGTATTGAGGATAGAGCGCGCTGTAAGCGCCAGGGTCAGGCCGTAAACCAGCCATTTCTGCCTGTTGTTAAACATTTCCAGGGGGATAAGTTTTCCTATCAGGGAAAGAGATATAATTAAAAGTAGGAAATTCAGAGTAAGCCAGAAAGTATCCGCTTTCCCTTCGGGCATTAAGGCAAGCCCGGACATCGCCATGGCAAAGACCGGCGCGTATCTAAATTCCGCGGCCTGGGTGTCTTTAATTACATAGATATCCTGTTTTTGCAGGAATCTTTCCCCGGCAAGGTAATAGCAGTGGAAATCAGAGTAGTTTCTTTTAGCGGAGCGCGCCTGATGGGATAAAAAAATCCCAAAAAACGCCGCGATGGTTAAGATTGCAAGAAGCGGTTTATTGGGAAGGATCTTCTTTTTCTTCAATTATAACGCCGGTATCTTTAAGATACGCGAATGATTTTTTTATTTCTTCTTCGCTGCCTTCGAAAACAAGTATCGCCCAGCCGGTATCAGTGGAAAACGACGCCTCCAGGATATTGACCACGATATCAAATTTCTTGCAGAGGCTGCAGATAATCGCATCGTCTTTGAGTATCCCCGGAAATGTCAGTTCAGTTTTTACGCGCATTTTTAAAAGTTATTGCCGCCAGCGCCAACAGATAAGCCATCAAACCCATAACCACGCCGATAATCAGGTAGCCGATTAAAACCGGCAGCACAAACTTCATTGAGGAGAGGTTTAGCAATTTAGACCAGCTGAAATTGCTGTTGAGTTCTCTCCATTGCTCCTGCACCTGCTGCAGGCTTATTTTCATTATAGCAGAGCCGATCTTCACTGACAACAGAAATGTTACAAAACTCAGCCAGGTATTTGTCAGCAGGCTCCCTAAAACAGCGCTGGCGCGGTTGAGCCGCAAGAGCCAGGCAAGGGTTAATGCTGCTATCGGCCCGGTCCCGGGGAAGATTCCTAAAGCGGCGCCTAAACCGAAACCCAGCGCTACCCGCTGCGGTGTATCGTTGATTTTGACTAATTTTTCGTAAAGCAACCGGAAGAATCTGCGTATCCTATTTTCTTTTTTCATCTAGAGCGCCTTTATTCTCGTGCCCAGATAACTTTCCATTCCGCCGGAATCCTGCGACCAGCCGTTATGCAACCCGTATTTTTCCATAATCTCCTGCGCTTCTCGGTATTCCTGCGCAGATAACCTGTGTGATAATTCGGGGAATTCTTTTGCCGTAAAGCACGGATGGTACTGGCTCATCAGGCTGATATAACTTTCCCGTGAAATATTATCAGCAACGAATCTCATAATTTTATCCGTACCGGAGATGTTATTAGGCAGTACAAGATGGCGGATAATCATCCCTCTGCTGATTATTCCCTTATCGTTGATTTGCGCGTTGCCTGCCTGCCGGTGCATTTCTTTAACCGCCTGCCGGTTATAGCTTGGGTATTCAGGCGCCGCAGAGTATTTCAGCGCTGCCTGATTATCAGCGTAACGCATATCAGGAAGGTAAATATCCACAATCCCTTCAAGCATTTTTATGGTTTCGCTAGCTTCATAGCCGCCGGTATTATAGACAAGGGGTATCTTTAATCCCTCTCCTACGGCGATTTCCAGCGCTTTGAGTATCTGGGGCAAGACATGTGTAGGCGTGACTAAATTGATATTATGGCAGGAAGCATCCTGAAGCTTAAGCATAATTTCCGCAAGCTCCTGCCGGGCTATCTCTCTTCCCTCTCCCCCCTGGCTGAAGCAATGGTTCTGGCAGTAAACGCAACGCATATTACAGCCGGAAAAAAATATCGTCCCAGAACCATTTACCCCGGAAACAGGCGGCTCTTCTCCGTGGTGCGCCATAAAACTGTAGATTTTTGCTTTGAGCGCGGTTTTACAGAAGCCTTCCTCTCCTTCTAACCGGTTTACCCCGCATTTGCGCGGGCAGAGGTCGCAAGACTTAAGCCGGTCAGAGAGCTGTTGCGCTGTTTTTTTCAGTTTACCTTCTTTATAAGATTGCAGATATGCAGGGTACATGCTAGGGGGTTTGCTGGATTTCACGCTCTATATTTTCTATTCTATCTTTTATCGGCGGGTGGGAGCTTAAGAAGACGATAGTATACCCGGTGCCTTTCTGATCCGCTTCTGCCTGGAGTTTTTTAAAAAAACTGATTGAGCCCTGCGGGTCAAATCCCGAGCGCTTGGCGTATCTGACTGACAGTTTATCAGCCAGATTCTCATCCTGCCTGCTGTATCCCAAAGCCACAACATTAAAAACAATATCCGTTGCCTGCAGGATATCGCTTCCGGCTCCCGCCCCTGCGGCTACAGCAAAAAGCAGCTGGTATCCCATTACCGCCTGCAGTTTTTTAGCGCTGTGGCGGGCGGCAATATGGCCTGTTTCATGGGCAAGCACGCAGGCAAGCTCGTCGTCTGTAGTACTTTCGATTAAGCCCTTATTTACGTAAATGTATCCTCCCGGAGCAGCAAAGGCGTTGAGTTCTTCGTCGTCGATAATCTGGAAGGTGTATTTAAGGTCCTGGCGGTCCGATACAGATGCAACACGGCCGCCTATTCTTTGTAGCCTACCCTGCATATAGTGATCATCCAGGACATCCAAATCGCTTTTTATCTGCCTGTCCATGTTGAGGCCGAGAGAAACTTCCTGCTCCGTATCGATAAGAAGCATTTCATTTCTACCGGTGGCCGGATTGTAAATAGTCGTGCATCCGCCAAGCAGAAGAATGCTAAGTAACGCACTAATAAAAATAATTCTATGCGATTTGGCCGACATAAATTTCCCTTATTTTTTTAAAAACTTCGGCATATTCCCGGCTCCTGTAATCAGGGTAAGTCCATTCTAGCGGTATGAATTCGCCTTTTACGTATGAGAGGGTAATCTCCGCGTATATCCCCCTGCCTAAGTAAATGCGGTGGCTGTAATCTTTAGTTGTGGCGAGGACGACTTTTGATAGGCCAAGATATCCGGGATCGATATTAACAGGCCTTTTATGGCCTTCGGATAAGCGCGTTTCGATTTTATTGGTGAACAATTTTATTTCGGAAATTTTCCCCGGGTCAATCAGCCTGTTGAAACTGACGAATTTCTTAAGCAGGTTATCCCCCATTTCTGCCGCGTAATATTGCGTATGCGAAAAAATAAAGGGCCGACTTTGGAAATCGGCCCTTCCGTAATGTGCTTCGAGTTTTTTTAAGGCGTTAAGGCAGGCCGCCTCGTCTTTATAGATAAAGCCGCTGAATAACTTTACGGCCCTTACTTCGCGGATTGCGCCCATGCGCTTGCGTTTGCGCCTGTAAACTGGCTGAGATAGCGGAAAATCTTCTGGCGCTGGGGTTCTTTAATCTCGTTAAAGAATATGGCAATATTGAATCCTCCGTCGGGAGAATCCTCGCTTCTTACCACCACTCCCTTGCATTCCAGGCAGCAATCCGATTGGTTTTGCGCAGCCGTTATCGGTAGTGTCAGGGCAATTAATATCTTTGTGAAAGGCGGGATATATTTGTTAATCCGGCAATAGGCCCCCAGGCAGCTTATATTTTCTGTGGTAGTGCGTAAATCAAAGCCGTTGGCAGCTATCTTAAGCGGAAGCCTCTGTTCAATGCGCGGGTATAGCCTTCTTTCGTTTTTAACCTCTTTCATATTAAGCTTCCTCTTTGGGCTTATTGATATGGTCTGACCAGCATCTTTTAGTGCAATAGAATATGCCGTTACGGTAATATCTTTTGAGTTTCTTAATCGGCTTATTACAGGCAGGGCAGTTTGTCTGTTTCTCCGCTGCTGGTTTAGCTTCGGCTGCCGCCGGGGTATTTTCCTGTGCGCTCATTTATTTTTCTCCTTTTAAATCACTCCCAGTTGTAGATCGATATAATCCTTGAGGTAATTTTTCTCCTGTTGCGGCATCTCCTGGAATTCTACCCCCCAGCGGTATTTGTCACTATGCGGCAGCGGGAATGACCAGGCAACTATGCCCCTTGCTCTTAGGATGCGGGAGAGTAAGTTTACTTCCAGGCCGACTTCAGTATGGGGGGCGATAAACGAATCGTTACTTAAGCAGATCCCCCCTAAACTGATATCGCTGCTGACGGTATTGACGGATTGCGGCAAGCCGCTGATGTTATAGCGCACCGGGGTATTCACTCGAATCCTGGGAAAGCGCCGTTGTTCCCTGTCTAGGTAAGGCATTTTCCTCTTTTCTTCTGATAAGAGGAAGCCGTGGCTTTAATCTTCCTTGTTGATAACTATATCATAGATTTAGGAAATGTCAAGCGCGGCGTGTAAAGGCTTATTCAGCGAAGGCTGCCGCCTGATTGGATGGGAGATACGTCGTGAGATATCACGTGCACGTACGCCTCAGGCTTATCATAAGGGCTGGTAGTTATGCAGGAGTCCAGCTTGAAGGTTTCCGCGATAGCGTTTTTTACCGGTAGGCGCGGTATTGCCATAACCATAAGGCATAAGAGTATTAATAAAAGCAGGATATTCGTAGCGGTCCTTGAGCCCATAACTACCTCCTATTTTATCAGTTTTTTAACCGTTTCCAGCAGCGCGTCAAGGTTAAACGGCTTGGTAATATAGGCGTCCGCTTCAACGGAAACGCTCATCTGTTTGTCTGCTTCCTGGGTACGCGCCGTAAGGATTACCATAGGTATGCCTGCGAATCTTTTATCGCTTTTAAGCAGACGCACCACCTTAAAGCCGGAAAATTTAGGCATCATTACGTCAACAATAAGCAGGCCGGGTGTTGCCTGCTGGAATTTTTCCAGGCATTCCTGCCCGTCGCGGGCTACAATCACTCCGAAACCGGCGTTCTCAAGCTTGATGCGCAGGATTTCCACGGTGTCAAGGTCATCGTCGCAGACTAATACGTGCTTTTTTATTGCTTCAGCCATTTTAGTCCTTTTCCGAAACCCTGAGGATTTCTTCGGCGGTAGTCTGGCCCGCTAAGGCCTTTTTCGCGCCCGCCTGCCGCAGGGTCATCATCCCTTCGCTAACCGTCTGTTTCCTTAGTTCGGAATTTGAAGCCTTTTTAAGAACCATTTCTTTTATCGCCTCGCTTATTTGAAAAAGCTCAAATATCCCGGTGCGGCCTTTATAGCCGGTGTTGCGGCATTTATCGCAGCCTTTGGGGCGCATGAGCCTGGCGTTTTTTCCCGCCGCGTCAAGGCCTAAACTTTGCAGGACCTCTTTTTCGGGAGAATACTCTTGTTTGCACTCGGGGCAGGCCCGGCGAACCAGGCGCTGGGCGACTACGCCGATCACCGAGGAGCTGACTAAAAACGGCTCAATGCCCATATCCAGCAGGCGGTTTAATGCCGACGGTGCGTCGTTAGTGTGCAGGGTAGAAAGCACCAGATGCCCGGTAAGCGCGGCGCGGATAGCGATTTCGGCGGTTTCCAGGTCGCGGATTTCACCGATAAATATGATATCCGGGTCCTGCCTTAAGATGGAACGCAGGCCGTTGGCAAAGGTGAGCCCTGCCTTGATGTCAATTTCCGACTGTCGCACGCGGGGTATGCGGTATTCAACCGGATCTTCCAGGGTAATTATGTTTTTATCCAGCGTGTTTATTTTATGCAGTACGGCGTAAAGCGAGGTGGTCTTGCCGCAGCCGGTAGGCCCGGTTACCAGGATAATGCCGTTTGGCCTGAGCACCAGCTCATTTACCTGTTTTAGCTGTGTGTCTTCCATCCCCAGGTCTTCCATCGGGTACATCATTGTTTCGCGGTCTAAGACCCTGATAGAAACATTTTCTCCGTAGATAGTCGGGAAGGTAGAGATGCGCATATCAATGGATTTGCCTGCCAGCTCCAGCTGGATGTTGCCGTCCTGCGGCAGGCGGCGCTCGGCGATATCCATATTGGCCATAATTTTAATGCGGGAGATTACCGCGGCTTCCATTTCCTTGGGCGGCGAAGGCATGTCGTAAAGAATGCCGTCCATGCGGAAACGCATGAAAAATTTATTTTCTTCCGGCTCCAGATGGATGTCGCTGGCGCCGTTGTCCATTGCCTGCTTGAAGATGGTATTGACAAGCTTAATTACGGGCGCCTGGGTTGCTGCGGCAACGGCCTCTTCTACCCTTTCCGATACTGCCTTTGCCTGCGGCATAAGGGTTGCGGTTGCCTGCGCCTGGCCGGTATAGGCGCCTGCGCGGGGAGGGCCGCCTGCTGCGGGCCTCTGGGCGCCGGTAATCTGCTGCATTTTAATTTCCTTGACCACTTCGTCAAGAGAGCCCATTACCCCGTAATAGTTGTTTATCATCTTCAGTATCGCGCTTTGCGTGCTCATCACCGGGTCAATATCGCAGCGGGTGATGTGCTTGAGGCGGTCAATTACGCGGATGTTCAAAGGGTCTTTCATTGCCACGGTAATGGAGTTCTCAAGGCGGAATAAAGGAAAGACGGTATTTTCCCGCGCGATGGCCTCCGGGACAAGCTCTATCACGTCTTTATTTACGTTCTGGCGGGTAATGTCTATATAAGGGATGCCTATCTGTTCGCTGATTGCCTGGGCGACCTGCTCTTCGCTGCAGTAATTCAGCTCAACCAGGATTTCGCCGAGCAGTTTGCCGGTGAGTTTCTGTTTTTCAATGGCGTCCTTGAGCTTGGCAGGCTCAAGGAAACCCTTTTGCGTCAGCTTCTCTCCGATAAGAAACCCTATATCGCGGGGCATACCCCCTCCCTTTTTATAAACTATTATAATTCAAATCAGGCGGATTGCAATATAAAGTTAAGAATGCAGCCAGCGTTTTTCAAGTTCCTGAGGGGTAATCCTCAGCGTTTTTTGAATGCCCTGCGGCCAAGGCGCGCCGCCGGCGATATCCTCCAGGAGCCGTCTTATCCCCTCCCAGCCCCAGATAGAGATGATATATTCCGTAAGCGAACGGGAATCATCATAGAACTTGCGCGCGTCAAGATTCAGCTCTTTATTATTCAGATTCTCCGGCAGAAATAGGGTTATCAGGGGATAGGGCTGTGGGCCGTGAGCCTTGGGCCTTGGGCCTGA